>NZ_JANQCZ010000004.1:0-145142 GCF_024723605.1 Campylobacter sp. LMG 17559 | reverse complement strand
ATAAAGGTGGGTTAATTAGTAAGCTAATTAGCTTAGTAAAACTTTTAAATTTAATTTCTTCAAATTTAATTTATCAATTTCATAATCTTTTTGTATTTTGTGGAATTTTAAATTATACAAAAAGTAAATATAAATTTTTAAAAAATAAACAATAAAAGCAATAATAAACACTACAAACATCAAATACCTACCAAAAAAGCATTATATTTATAAAATGAATATCAATATTCTAATTTATTTTATATATTTTTATTGATTTTTGATAAATTCAGAAAAATTTATGAAACTTTTATAAAAAATTGTTATATAATACTCATTAAGTTTATAAACAAAACTTAAATAAAACCCACAAGGAGTACATCATGGGAACAAGAAAAGAACACGACTTTATTGGCGAGTTAGAAATTTCTGACGAGGTTTATTATGGAGTGCAAACTTTTAGAGCACTAGAAAACTTCCATATGAGTGGCAGAAGATTACAAGATTATCCTTATTTTGTAAAAGCTTTCGCTCAAGTTAAAAAAGCAGCTGCTCTTGCTAACAAAGAAGTTGGGGTTCTTGATGCTGACAAAGCTGATGCTATTGCTAAAGCTTGTGATAGATTGATTGCTGGTGAATTTTTAGATCAATTCGTAGTAGATATGATCCAAGGTGGTGCTGGTACTAGTACAAACATGAACACCAACGAAGTTATCACTAATATCGCTCTTGAAAGTATGGGACACAAAAAAGGTGAGTACCAATATCTTCATCCAAATGATCATACAAACTTAGGTCAATCTACAAATGATACTTATCCAAGCTCAATCAAAGTAGCTACCTATGCAAAACTTACTGATCTTTTAAAAGCTATGGAACTTTTAAAAACTGAATTAGAAGCTAAAGCTAAAGAATACAAAGATATCATTAAAATGGGCAGAACAGAGCTTGAAGATGCAGTTCCTACTACTTTAGGAAATACTTTCAACGCTTTTGCTAGCTATATTAAAAGTGATATTGAAAAAATCACAGCAGCTCGTGAGTCAATGAGTTATTTAAATCTTGGTGCAACAGCTATTGGTACAGGAATTAACTGCCACCCTGATTACAAATTTGTGGTTGAGAAAAAATTAAAAGAAATTACTGGTGTTGAATTTAAACCAGCTGAAGATTTTATCGCTGCTACTCAAGATACAGCTGACTTTGTACACGTAAGTGGCGCGTTAAAAACTGCAGCAGTGAGATTATCTAAAATTGCAAACGACTTAAGATTAATGAATTCAGGCCCAAGATGTGGTTTAGGTGAAATTAATCTACCAAAAATGCAACCAGGTAGCTCTATCATGCCAGGTAAAGTAAATCCAGTAATTTGTGAAGCAGTAGGTGAAGCTTGCTATGAAGTTATAGGAAATGATGTTACTATTATGCTTTGCTCTGAAAGAGGAGAATTTGAACTTAATGCATTTGAACCAGGTATTGCTTATGGATTATTTAACTCTATAGTATTACTTGAAAATGCAATGAAATCTCTAGCTGAAAAAGCTGTAAGAGGCTTAACAGCAAATCCTGAAGCATGCAAACAATCTGTACTTAACTCAATCGGTATTGTTACAGCATTTAATCCTGTTTTAGGATATGAAAAATCTGCAAGTATTGCTAAAGAGGCTTTAGAAACTGGTAAAGCAGTTGGCGATATTTGTCTTGAAAGAGGATATCTTCCAAAAGAAGAAATTGAAAGAATTTTAACACCAGAAAATATGTTAAATCCTCACATGACAGAGAAAAGAAAAGCTTAATTAACTTAGGAGTTTAATCATGGATATTATGATTATTTTACAACTTGTTGTCTTTCTTGGGGCAATATTCATAGGTATCCGCCTTGGTGGCATAGCAATAGGCTATGCTGGAGGTTTGGGTGTTGTTATTTTAGGTCTTGTTTTAGGTATGAAGCCAGGTAATATTCCTTGGGATGTTATCTTAATCATTGCTGCAGCGATTGCTGCGATTTCTGCTATGCAACAAGCAGGTGGTTTGGATTATATGGTAAAAGTTACTGAAAGAATTTTACGTAAACATCCAAGATTTATTAATTACCTTGCACCAGCTTGCGGTTGGCTACTTACTATTTTAGCAGGTACTGGTAATGCAGTATTTTCATTAATGCCTGTTGTTATTGATGTTGCAAAATCACAAAACATTAAACCATCAGCTCCACTTTCATTAATGGTTGTTGCTTCACAAATTGGTATTACAGCTTCTCCAGTTAGTGCTGCTGTTGTTTATATGACTGGTGTATTAGAACCGCTTGGTTGGAACTATCCTGCATTAATTGGTATTTGGATTGTAACTACCTTTGCTGCTTGTATGATTACGGCTTTCATTGTAAGTTTAATCACTCCAATGGATCTTAGCAAAGACCCTGTATATCAAGAACGCTTAAAAGCTGGTCTTGTAAAAAGTGCTTCTGATGTTTTACAAAGCGAAGACAAACCAGGCGCAAAACTTTCAGTTGCTATTTTCTTATTCACAGTATTAGCGGTTGTTCTTTATGCTACAGCAATTTCAAATAATATCAAATGGATTGATCCGGTAGTTATCCCAAGAGATGCTGCGATTATGAGTTTCTTATTAACAGCTGCAACTTTAATCACAATCTTTTGTAAAGTTGAACCTGCTAAAATTTTAGATACAAGTGTATTTAAATCAGGTATGACAGCTTGTGTATGTGTATTTGGTGTTGCTTGGCTTGGAAATACTTTCGTTGCGGGTCATGAAGCAGGTATTAAAGAAGTAGCAGGTGAATGGGTTAAACAAACTCCAGCTATGCTTGCAGTTGCATTCTTCTTTGCTAGTATGCTTTTATACTCTCAAGCAGCTACTGCAAAAGCTATTGTTCCAGTTATCATCGCTGCATTAGGAATTTCAGCTACAAATCCTGCAGATTCTTATATGCTCGTTGCTTGTTTTGCTGCCGTTTCAGCGCTTTTCGTTCTTCCAACTTACCCTACTTTATTAGGTGCAGTTCAAATGGATGATACAGGTACAACAAGAATTGGAAAATTCATATTTAACCACGCATTCTTTATCCCTGGTGTACTAGCTATAGCTATAGCTGTTGCTCTAGGCTTCTTAGCAGTAGGAATGCTTTAATACTTCAACTTTCCACGTTTAAAGTGGAAAGTTCTCTTTTTACTTATTAACCAATTTTAAGTAGAATGTTTTTTTAATTTTAAAGAATCAAAATGACAAAATTATCCTTAGATAGAAAAAATATAAGAATTTTATTCATAGGTTACATCCTAGTTGCACTTTTTGGCACCTTTATTCTAATGCTTCCTATTATGCACACTAAGCCCATATCTTTTCTAGATGCATTTTTTACTAGTGCTTCAGCTGTAAGCATGACAGGACTTATTGTATTAAACACCTCGTTAGATTTTAGCTTTTATGGGCAACTTGTTATCTTATTGCTTATTCAAATAGGTGGCTTAGGTTATATGAGTATAGCTATGGCTTTATATATTTTAGTGCGCAAAAAGATGAGCTTTGGAGAAAAAAATCTTTTAAGAGAATCCTTGATCTATCCTGAAGCTGATGGCCTTGTAGGATTTTTAAAAAAGGTTTTATTTTTTGTATTTGCTATTGAGCTTTTAGGTGCTCTATTGTTATTTTTAAGATTTAAGCTTGATATGAATTTAAGTGAAGCTCTATGGGCTAGTGTTTTTCACTCTATTTCTGCTTTTAATAATGCAGGATTTAGTATATTTGAAAGTGGTTTAATGCCTTATAGAGATGATTTTTGGATTAATTTTGTTATCACATCTTTAATTATCATTGGAGGTTTAGGGTATTTTGTATTATTAGAATTATACTTTTTTTCTAAAAAACGTTTTGCAAGCTTAAGTTTGCATACAAAACTTGTTTTAATTTCTACTGTTATATTGATTGTTTTTGCAAGCTTGGTAGTCTTTTTATTTGAATACCATAATCCAAAAAGCATAGGAGAATTTTCACTTTTTGATAAAATTATGAGTGCATATTTTACAGCGGTAAATTACCGAACAGCAGGGTTTAATACTCTTGATCTTAGCACCTTTAAAGATGCAAGTTTATTTTTTGGATCTTTATTTATGATTGTAGGTGGTGCACCTGGTGGAACAGCTGGGGGTATTAAGGTAACTACAATTGCTGTATTGCTAATCTATGCTTATTGGAGTATCAAAGATAGTAATGCAAGAATTTTCAACTTTGAAATTCCCACAGAAACTATCAATAAAGCTTTTATTATAGCGGTAAGTTCTATTGTATATATCATCACTTGTGTATTAATTTTATCCTTAATTGAAGATGATAAAAGCTTTTTACCCTTGCTTTTTGAAACAAGTTCAGCGTTTGCTACAGTAGGAGTTTCAGTAGGAGATGGTGGGACTTTATCGCTTAGTGCACTTTTTAACTCTGAAAGTAAATTACTTATCATATTGTTAATGCTTAGTGGTAGAGTGGGTGTGCTTGCATTTTTATTTAGTATATTTTTTAAAGAAAAAGAAAAATATTTGAATTATCCAAAAGGAAAGATAATATTATGAAAAAAGAAACTTATGGTATTATAGGACTTGGAAGGTTTGGTTCAGTTTTAGCAAAAGAACTTATTGATCAAGGTAAAAGAGTTATTGTTTCTGATATTGATGAAGAAGCGGTTAAGGAATTGCAAGATCATGCAGATTTTGCTTATATTTTAGATTCTACTCATACTATAGCCTTAAAGGAAGCAGGCTATGCAAATGCAGATGTTGTCATACTTAGCATAGGTGAAAATTTAGAATCAAGCATACTCACTTTCATGGCTTTAAAAGAAATTGGAGTAAAAAACATCATTGCCAAGGCAAACTCTTCTACACACGGGCAAATTCTTTCAAAACTTGGGGTTAATAAAGTCATCTATCCTGAAAAAGAATCAGCAAAGCGTTTAGCTAAAATTCTTATAACTAATCCAAATTTTGAGATCATAGATCTTTCAGCCAATACTATCAAAGTAGCAAAACTTTTAGTGGATGAAAACTTAGCAGGAAAAACTTTGCAATCTATTGGTCAAAACTTAAAAGTCATTGCACACAAACAGCATGATACTTGGAGTATTATGCCAAATTTAGAAACTACTGCTTATTTGAATGATATACTAATGCTACTTGGCACCCAAGAAGAACTAAATCAATATGAATATTAATAAATTTAAAGCTTATTTTTAAGCTTTAAATTTACACTTAAACCACCTTTCATCTTCCATTAAACATTCTATATATTATTTTACTTATTACCTAATTTATAAAAACACATAAACTATAATTAAATATATTTTTTTAATAAGTTATTTTAAGATTATAACAACTATTATCAAATTTATATAAAAACTCTATATTATAATTATCTAAAGAGTATAATAAGATATTTATAATCTTTATTTATTACTATATATAAGCTTAGTATTTATACTTTATATACCAAATATAATAAATACAATTTATATTCTTATACAAATACTATTTTTTCATAACTACAAATACATTAAACAATATAATAAAGTATAAATATAAAAGATATAAAAGCCTATTAGTCCATTGTCTTAAAAAAGTAAATAAAAGTAATTTTTGATGTTATGTAAATAATAATAAATCTATATGTAGTTTTTTAATAAAAAATAAAAGTAATTTTGATTATAGTTTATAAATAATTATTATATTTGATAGTTTTTTGGCTATTATTCAATCTTTTTATAACTTTTTTATCACTTTTGTATTTTTTGTGTTATCATATTCTCATCACAGATAAAAATTAAATGTAGGTTATGGGGGGGGGGATATGAAAAAAACACTTTTACTTGTTTTACTTATTCACACTTTTCTTTTTTCTCAAATAATGATTTTAAAAAATCAAGATAAAATCATTATAGATAACAATCAAACTCTTGCGCTTAATCATGTAAACCATGATCAAAAGCAAATACTTAAAGAGTATAATAATAGTATTGACCCAAAAGTTAAAAAGCTATTAGAAGAAAAACCAAAGAAAGATTCTAATCTTAGTAAAGAAGATGAAGAATTATCTAATAAGGTTATTAATACTATTCAAACCATAGGTAATATATATAATGCAGATAATGGTAAAGAAAGAGAAGAAATTATTAGAGATTTAGCAAGCAATTATTTAAGCTTGCAAGCTAATACTTTAATCCAAGAATATTTACACTCTCTTAATCACTCTATCAATAGTGAGTTTAATTTAAACTATAATGACAGAGGTGGTTTAAGTGGTAATGCTAAAGTTCTTTTACCTATTATGAGTGAAGATAATCCAAAAATATCTTATTTTTTACAAAGTGGTATAGGTGGATATGATAATAATAGAATCATAGGTCACTTTGGTGGTGGTATAAGATATTATCCTAATGCATTAGCATTAAATAATTCAGGTAATATCATGCTAGGATTAAACTTAGTTTATGATCATGATTTTAGTAGAGAGCATAAAAGAATGTCTTTGGGCTTTGAAAGTATGTTAGATACATTAGCTTTTCATGCTAATGTTTATCAAAGACTAAGTGATTGGATTAATAGTTATGATTTTGATAAAGATTATATATTAGAGCGCCCTGCTAATGGCTGGGACATGGGTGTTAAATATGCTTTTCCTGCTATGAGCAATGTAGCTGTTTTTGCTAATATGAGTAAATGGTATGGAAAAAAGGTTGCTCCATTTGGTAATGTAGGCTGCTTTGAAGATTTAGAAAAAAATCCTTTAATATATGAAGGAGGTATTACTTATTCACCTTGTCCAGCATTAACTTTTTCGCTAAGCCATAAAAGAAGTAATGAAAGTGATAAACAAGGCACAAATATAGCTATGAATTTTAATATACCTTTAGACAAAGATGCCCTCAAACATGCTTTTGATACAAACTTAGCAGGTATAAATAATACCATTGAAGGCTCTAGAACTCATTTTATAGATAGAGATTATTCTATGGTGCTTGAATATAAAGCCATTAATAATGCTTATCATATTTCTTATTGTGGAAATTTAGGGGATAATACTCATTGTATTATGCTAAAAAATGGTTTTAACCAAGCAGTTAAAAATGTTGCTATGAGTGTAACTCCTGAACAAAAAAGTGTAATCTTAAAGGATGGAAATCATTATATTACTAATGATAGTGGAAAGGTTTTTGTAAAAATAATCCATGCTTATGGAGTCCATCAAACCAATTTAATTGCTAAAGCAGGGAATGCTCAAGAAAGTTTCCCTATTACTATCATAGCTCCAAAAGAAGATTTTAGGATATTTGCTAAACCTTCTAATATACAAAGATATGAAAAATCTCTAATCACATTTGCAGGAAGTGATTTGGCAAGTGATTTAGATATAAATTGGAAATTAATTGGCAAAGGAAGCTTAGAAAAAACTCCAAATTCAGATAAAACAGATAAAGATGGAAATTCAAACATTATCTATAAGCCTGATACAAATATGAAAGATAAAGAAAAAGCAACAATCATTGCTAATGTATTAGGAGTTACTTTAAAAGCCTTTGTTCAAATAGCAATTTATGGAGATAATGATATTATCTTAGATAAAACTACTATAGGTAATAAAGAAAAAGCTCATGCAAGCTATAAAAACTTAAAAGCTAATTCTACAAAAGTTAAATGGAGCATACAAGGAGATAATGCTTTATTTATAGATAAAGATAAAACTACCAAAGAGCTTAATTTAGTAGCTGATGAAAATGGTGAAAGTAATGTAGAAATCATAGGACTTAGTGGAAATGAAAAAGTAAAAATCATTGCTAAGAATATGAGTGATGAATTAGTAAAAGAAAAAAGTAAAGTTTTAGAAGTTAAAAATTATACAGCTACTATGGAGCTTCCTACTGGAAAAGATCCTGTGACTCATCAAGACTTTGAAAAAGGAATGATTGATTATAAAAGCGACTTTGAAGTCAAACTTAAAGGTTTAATGCCAAAAACAAAAGTTTTATGGAAGGCTAAAGATATACAAAGCAATAAAACTTTAAGAATTAGTAACGATAAAGAAAGTACAGCCGATGATAAAGGTGAGAGTAGGGTAGTATTTGAAGGAGTAAAAGATTTTAATATTAAAAGATTACAAATCATTGCTACTTATAATCAAAGCACAGCTAGTACTCAAGAAGTAAGCGGAGAGATCAAACTCCACCAATACACCCCAAGCATTAATCTTAGTAAAGATAAAATCCATGCTTATGAAAGTGAAAACATCAAAGCTTTAAAAGATCCAAAACTTGATCATGTTGAAGTAACTTTAAAAGGTGGTAAGCCTAATGAAAAAATAGAATGGAGTTTAAGTGGAGACGCTACTTTAAGTAATCAAGAAGCAACATTTAATGCTAGTGGTGAAGCTAAAGCAATTATTACTTCTAAAGATCCATTTAAAGCTAATCCTATTATTAGTGTAAATACTATGGGTAAAGATTTAAGTAAAGAATTGTCTTATGAGATTAAAGAATATACTCCTAAAATAACTTATCCAAGCTTTAAAGCTCAAGAAAAAACTATAGATTATATAGATGATTTTAGTATTAAAGTAAGCGGTTTATTACCAAATTCAACCATTGATAAAATCAGTGGAAGTAAAGGAGTAAAAGCTAAAAAAGAAAGCTTTAATGTTAATGATAAGGGTGAAGCTACTTTAGAATTTAGTGGTATTAGTGATTATAGTGTTAAAGAACTTACTATTAAGTTTAGTTATATCAAACAGGGTAGCGTTAAAGAGGAACTTAATTTAGATAAAATCAAACTTTATCAATACAATTTACAAATACAATCAAACCGAACATGGTTTTACAATAAACTCGATGAACAATCTGAAATAAAAATTACTGGTGGACGTTTAAATTCTGAAATCACATGGAACATCCAAGGAGATGGGATAATAATCAATAAAGATAGCAAATTCAATTCTCAGGGTGAAGCTAAAGCAACTATTACTTCTAAGGCTCCGTTTGAAAATGAAATAATAATAAGTGCTTCGACATTAGGAAAAAAAATAGATCAAAAAATTTCCTATAAATGGGAAAAATTTTTCTTGCCAAAAATTATGTTTCCTTATGGTTTATTATATCCATATGAAGTTTATTATGTGAAACATTTTCCGGTAACAATAACTCATTTAAAGCCAGGATTTATTAAAGTTATACTGCCAGATGGAGTTAAAAGTGAAAAAGATCTTAGCAGATTATACACCAATGGAGAAACAACCATAAATCTATATGTTGATGACCCACATCTTAGATATTTTAGAATAGAACTTGAATGTGAATATAGAGAAAGTACAAGCGAATTAAAAAAATTTAAATCTGATGACGTTAAAGTACTGTTCCCAGAAGTTGATTTAGATAGAAAAGAGTGGAGAGTAGGATACAATCCTATGTCTCTTTTTTCACAATTTTCTTTAAAATTTAAAGATAAAGACATAAAAAATTCTCCAGATTGCAGGATAACTTCGTATGAATTAAAAAAATATATGTCCAGGGTATCAAGCGGAGGTATAGGATTTAATTTCATTACCTTTGTTAATAGTGACTCTGCAGGACACTATGATGAAGGTAAAATCAACTTCTCTTGTTTTGGCGGAGAACGAAATTTTGAATTTACTGTACAAGGAATATAAAATTGCCATTTTACAATTTTATGCAATTTCTATCTCTATTAGCTCAACTTTCAGAGGTAGAAATTAAAACTCTTATGGAATATAAAGATTTATTATTAAAAGCATTGTCATCTTTAAATGAATCAAAAGCATTTGATGTAAAAGAATGTACACAACTTATTAATACTCTTGAAGAAACTTTTTTAGATAAACTTCAAATAGAAGAAAGCAAAAAGAAAGCAATTTGCAAAAATATCATCAAAATACTAAAAAATCATTGGAAAATGTTTTTTGAAAGCTAGATGGTGTCAAGGGGGAGACTTGAACTCCCGACCTCCGGCTTATGAGACCAGCGCTCTAGCCAGCTGAGCTACCCTGACATAAAAAGAAGTTAAAATTATACTTTATTTTGCTTAACATTTTATAAAACATTTATTTTATAAATTTTTCAACTTTTTTGTGATAAAAATATGAAATTATATTAGAAAGGATTTTTATGCAAATAAGCTCAAGTTATAGCAATGCTTTTTATACACAAAATCCTTATCAAAACAAAGACAAAGAAGAAATCAAAGAAAACATTTCTGAAAAAGAAAATCCACAGCAAACAAAAGAAGATAAAAACGATCAAGAAAAAGAAGAAAAAACTCAAAAAGTCAACGGCAAAGACTTAAACGCTGAAGAGGTAAAACAAGTACGAGAACTTGAAAAAATCGACAGAGAAGTAAGAGCTCACGAAGCAGCCCACCAAGCAGCTGGTGGAGCTTTGGCCGGTGCTGCAAGCTTTGGCTATACAAGAGGTCCTGATAATAAAATGTATGCAGTCGAAGGAGAAGTGCCTATAAGAATGCAAAAAGGCAATACTCCTGAAGAAACTATAGCAAATGCCATGCAAGTAATTACTGCAGCTATGGCACCAGCTGATCCTAGTCCACAAGATTACAAAGTAGCGGCTAATGCTATGCAAATGCAAAATGACGCACGCGTCGAACAAGCTAAAATAAAGGCAGAAGAGCTAAAAGCACAAAATGAAAAAAGCGAAAATGAGAATGAGGAAAAAACAAATTCAAATTCCAAAGCTATAAAATCATACACACAAAATGCATCACAAGATTACATAGGAAGTCAGTATAACAAAAGCGCATAGTGGCAGAGAGGAAGGGATTCGAACCCTCGGTGAGTTGCCTCACACACGCGTTCCAGGCGTGCTCCTTCGACCGCTCGGACACCTCTCTAAAATTAAAAATTATAACTTATTTTTTTAAATTTATAATAAAAATTTTATAGACTTTCTGGATATTTAATCTTGAGTATAAAATTTATAGTCAAGATATGATTAAACTTTATAATGTTAAAATAAAAATAAAATATTTATTTTATTATTTAAAAACAAAAAGAGAATAGTTATGATAAAAAAGCTACTTATATTTTTTTTAAGTCTTGTTTGTACTTATCAAGCACAGGCTGTTTTAAACAAAGAAAGCCTTGGAGAAGGCTTTGGAAATACAAGAAGCGAAGCGATTAAAAACGCTATTAATGACGCTTTGGGGAAAACAGAAGGTTTAAAACAAGTCAAATTAAAAAAATTTGAATTTAATTTTAATGGAAATTTTAATATAGGCTATGATGAAGAACTTGACTTTGTTAGTAATGGTGTTTTTAATAGTTATGATATAAAGTCTCTAACTCAAACAAATCAAAGTGAATTTCATGCAAAAGTTTTAATCTATAAAAAACTTTATAGCGACAAAAGTCTTAAAAACAAAAGCTCTCTAATCATCATTAATAGAATCAAAACTGGACTTTCAGCCAAATTTGAACAAGAACTTTTAAGTGTTTTACTTCAGAATAAAAAATTTAAAATCTTAGACAAAACAAATCTTGATCTTTATAATCAGGAAAAATTTTTGCTTTCCAAAAATTCAAGCGATGAAGAACTTGTAAAGCTTTATAAGACTTTAGAAGCTGATTTTTTGCTCATTTTAAACCCAAAAATACAACAAATACAAAATGAAAACAACACTCAATCTTATGATATTATCATTGATTATCACTTAATAGAATTTGCTACAAATGAAAGCAAATCTTCTAATACTTTAGAGTTTAAAATGAGCTCTACAAGTAATTCAAGCAAACAAAAAGCTCTTAGAGGTATTGCTACAAAAATTACTGAAGATATTTTTAAACATTCTAAAGACAATCAAGAAGAAACAAAACAAGACTTGGATACAAATCATCAAATCAATGATGAAGATGAAATTAATTTAGGTTTTTAGCCTCTAAAAACTCACACCTTTTGCAAAGCTCGGCTTTTAAAATTCCTTGTTTAAAACCTTCTTTTAGTTCTATATATAAAGAGGAATTTAAAAGCTCATTAAGATCTTTTTCAAAGCAATTTCCTAGTTTTATATCCCCTTTAGTATCCAAACAACAAGGCACTAAAGTTCCATCACTTAAAATAGCAATTTGCCCATTTAAAGCATGACAAAACCCATTCTCTCTAACAACCTCATCCTTTAAAGAAGGCCATTTAAAAAGTCTAGCTTGGTGTAAGATAATATGCCTTTCTAAGCGATTTTTAGTTTTTTGCTTTTGAATTTTTATTTTAAAAATTTGTTCTAAAAAATCATAAATTTTTTCATTTTCTAAAGGTGGATTGAAATTTTTATCTAAATTCCAAAGTCTTAAGTTGATAAAAGAATTATTTTTATTTTCTAAGTGTAAAAAAATAAGCTTCAAAATAGGCTCAAAGTATTCTTTTAAGCTCATTTTACTTTGAGATAAAAAAGCGCCCAAAGAGATATTAATTTGGTGTATATTTTTAAAACTTAAAGCAAGATTGATTTTTTCTTCATCAAAATAAAATCCACTCGTAGTAAGCTCTATTTGCATATTAAATTTTAAAGCTATTTTTAAATACTCTTTTAAATTTAAAATCCTTAAAGGATCTCCAAGCACATGAAATGTAAAAAGCTTGGCATGATTATGCACGCTTTTACAAATTTTTTCAAAGTCTTCAAGGCTCATTTGTTTTCTTTGAGCTTTTTGGCTAGGACAAAAATCACATTTTAACCCGCAAATATCACTTAATTCTATATAAATTTTCTCAAAATACATAATCACTCTTTTTAAAAAGCTCAAGTGTTTTTAGAGCAAGTTTTGAAAGAGCAAGATGCTCTAAATCTTTATAAGAAAACGCTTTTGCTTTTAAATCTTCAAAATCATCATCTTTTAAAAAATACACCTTAGCATTGATTTTGTATTTGGTATAAGAATGTTTAAATTCTCCTATAAAATTTGCTTTTTTTTGATTTTTATATTCTAAAAAATTATACATATTAAAATACAATTTTTCCTCACTTTTAACAAGTAAGAATTGCTCATTTTTTTGCACTATAAGTATTTTTAAAACAATGTTTTCATATTGAATTTTTTTAGATGAGTTAAATTTTTCATGTTCATTTTTTCCAGCACAAAAACACTTTAAAGGACAAATTTCACATTTTGCATTTTTAGGCAAGCAAACCAAAGCCCCTATATCTAGCAAAGCTTGATTATGATCAAATGCATTATCATGATTTAAAAACTCTTTTGCTTTTTGCACTAAAATCTTAGAGTTTGGATTTTGTAAGCCATAAAATCTACTCAAAACTCTTTTAATATTTGCATCCACAAAAGACTTAGCTTGCAAAAAGCCAAAACAAACTATAGCTCCGGCTGTATATTCTCCAATACCAGGAAGTTTTTGAAGCTCTTTAATCTCAAATGGTAATTTTGCATCAAATTCTTGCACACAAATTTTTGCGCATTTGTGCATATTTCTAGCTCTGGTATAATACCCAAGTCCTTGCCAAGCTTTTAAAACCTCATCTTCACTTGCCATAGAAAGTACTTTTAAAGAAGGAAATTTAGCTAAAAACTGAAAATAATAATTTTGCAAAACACTTTTTACCTGAGTTTGCTGAAGCATAATCTCACTAACATAAACAGCATAAGCAATATCAATATTTTTTAGTTTTTTTAAATCATCCTCGCTACCATATTTTCTATACTCTTCGTGTAAAATACGCCAAGGAAGGCTTTTTCTGCCATTTTGTTCATACCATTTTAAAATACTTTTATGAATTTTTTGCATTAAGACTTTCTTTATTTTTTAAAAATTATACAATCTATTCTTAAAGGCTTTATGTTAAAATTAAAAAAATATTTTCAAAAAGGAGCAACAATGAAAAGTTTTTTAAAAGGCTTAGGCTTAGGACTACTTTGTTTAGTATTATTTGTGCTAGGAGTGATTTTTAACACTGAATTTTTAGGCTTAAAAAATCACAATCAACAAAATATAGAATTTTCAAGAAATATAGAAGTATCTAATGAAATCATGCCAAATATCTTTAATGCTACTTTAAATTTTAGTGCCAGCGAAGAACTTAGTAAAAAAACTATTGTTTCTAGTGAAGAAAAAAATCATATTGCTAAAACATTTAAAGAAATCTCAGATCGTATTGCTAAAGAAAATTATTGCAAAGGTGGAAGTTATACTTTAGAACCAAGTTATAATTACTATCAAGGAGTAAAAACATTAAATGGATATAGATTACACTCTAATTTTACTTGTCAAATCCCGCAAAACAAAAATAAAGACTATGAAAATCTTATAAAAGATATAGAAAATATTAGCGCTACCAATGCTTTAATTTCTTTTAACACCAAAGCCTTACAAGCTGGCTTTGATGAGGCTATTTTAGAAGCAAACAAAGAAGATTTATATGATCTTGCATTTAAAAAAGCTTTTGAAAAGGCTCAATATTATTCTAAAACTCTAACAAAAACTTGCATGATAAAAAATATTCATTTTGATAGTTGCAATATTAAATACAACTCCCCAAATTTAGCAGCTAGTGCAGATAATGTTGTATTGCCTATTATTAAAAGTGAAAAACAAAACTTAAAAGCTAATGTACTTTTTGTTTGTCAATAAATTTCATTTTGGCTTTATTTTGAACTTTTATAATTTCTCATCATTAATTTAAAGGAGAAACAATGAAAAAAATTGTAAGTTTATTTATCGTGGGTTCTTTGGCTGCTTCATTTGCCCTAGGAGCTGATTTTTCTAAAAAAAGTAATGATGAGATTTTAAATCTTGCAAAAAGTGTAAAAGCGCAAGATCAAGCTGATTTAGTTATTGAGATGAAAAAAAGAATGAATGAAATGAAATACAAAGATGCAAAAGATTTTCATCAACAATTTAGAGCTAATTTACACGAAAACATCTCTAAACTTTCTACTCAAGAAAGAAACCAAAGAAGAGCTATCGTTCAAGAAGATATGCAAAAACTAACCGATGAAATGAGTGGCAAAGAAATAAGAGAGTTAAATTTGCACCATTACAATAACACCCATTCCCATAAAAATCATCATGGTTTAAGAGCGCACCATGCAAATTGTCCGATGAGATAAAATGGCAGCAAAAATTCTGCTCTTAGAAGACGATTTAAGTTTAAATGAAATTATAGATGAAGCCTTAAGCGATGAGGGCTTTAAAGTCTCTTGTGTGTATGATGCACAAGAGGCACTAGAAAAAGCTTATGAAGAAAATTTTGATCTTTGGATTTTTGATGTTAAAGTTCCAAAAGGCAATGGTTTTGAAGTTTTAAAAGAATTAAGAGAAAGTGCTAAAAACACCCCTGCTATATTTTTAACTTCTTTATCTATGCTTGATGATGTAAAACAAGGATTTTTGTCAGGTTGTGATGATTATGTTAAAAAACCTTTTGATATAGATGAATTAATTATCCGTGTAAAAAATATCATTAAAAGAAATTTTAGCCACCAAAAAGAAGATTTGATTTTGCTTAACTCCTCAAAAAATATTTCTTTTGATCCGCTTAATAAAACTCTTTATCAAGATAAAACAATCATCAATCTTACCAACAAAGAAAAAGAGCTCTTAGCCTTGCTTTTAAAAAAACGCCCACACTTTGTAAGCATAGAAACCATTTTTGATGAAATTTGGAGTTTGGATGAAGAGCCAGCAATTATGAGCCTTAGAGTTTATGTAAAAAATTTAAGAAAAATTCTTGGCAAAGACCTTATTATCAATCAAAGAAACATAGGCTATGCCATAAGGCTAGAAAATGAAAAGTGAAAATTTTAATAATACTATTTTTAAAATTCTAGCCCTTTATATCATCACAAGTGGTGTATTTCTAACAATTTTTTTTATCACTTTTTATCAAAAAGAAGCAAACTACATACGATTAAATCAAATAACACATTCATACACTCACTATAATTATATTTTGCAAAATATCATCGAAGCAAGACACGATAGAACATATTTAAATCAAGAAGATTTTTCCTATATATCCAAAAGACTCAACACTCAATTTACCATTATCGCAAATAACCAAGTTATTTTTAGCAATTTAACTTTCGATGCTTTAAAAATATTAACACAACTTAAAAAAAATGATTTTATTTACAATGAAAACAAAAGATTATTTATAGATTTTTCAAGGATTAGAAATCTCAACACCTATATAGACACAAGTAATCTAAAAAAACCAAAACACCATTCTCATTTCTTAAGACATAAAAATATTCATATCATTATAGAAACTGATGATCTTGGTTTTAAAAAAGAGCAATACCGCAAAGATAATTATAATAATCTAGACATCAATGATTTTGCCGATGAACTTTGGAAATTAAAATTAAAAACTATTTTTTATACTCTTATATGTATTTTGTTGCTTGCTATGGTTGCTTATATACTCATCTTACTTGTCTTTAAAAATATCAAAGAACAATTTAAAGCACTTAATGATTTTATCAAAGATACCACGCACGAAATTAACACACCTTTAAGTGTGATTTTAGCTAGTATTAAAAAATTTGATGATACAAATTTAAATCCAAATAACATAAAAAAACTAAATCATATCAAACTAGCAAGTAAAAATTTAAACCACATCTATCAAAATCTCATAGCCTTGAATTTTTTCTTGCAAAAAGAAAATACAAAAGAAGATATCAATTTAAAAGAGCTTTTGGAACAAAGGTTAGAATACTTTGAAACTTTAATCGCCCAAAAAAATCTCATCATTGAAAAAAATCTTTTAGAGCAAAACTTTTATGCTAATAAAGAAGAAATGCAAATTTTAATCGATAATCTTTTAAGCAATGCCATAAAATACACTAATGCTCATAAAAAAATCTATATTTACTTAAAAGAAAAAACACTTACCATTAAAGATGAAGGTCAAGGTATGAGTACTAAGGAAATAGCTCAAATTTTTACACGCTATAAACGCTTTAATCAAGATCAAGGTGGCTTTGGCATAGGTTTAAACTTAGTCAAGCAAATAGCTGATAAAAACAATATCAACATTAAAGTTTTAAGCAAAGAAAATGAGGGAAGTGAGTTTATACTTTCTTGGTAAGGATAAAAATGGATATTTGTTTAGAAAAAATAAAAATAGAACAAACTTGGAAAGAATTTTTAAAAGATGAGTTTTTAAAACCTTATTTTTTAGAGATAAAAACTCATTATATCAATGCCTTGAACGAAGGAAAAACTATATATCCGCCAGCAAATTTAATCTTTAATGCATTTAACCTAGCTCCTTTACAGGATTTAAAAATCATACTTTTAGGACAAGATCCTTATCACAACCCAAATCAAGCTATGGGTTTAAGCTTTAGCGTACCAATAGGAGTTAGAATTCCCCCATCTTTACTTAATATCTACAAAGAATTACAAGATGATTTAAACATTCCTATAGCAAGACATGGAGATCTTAGCAAATGGGCTAAACAAGGAATTTTACTTTTAAACTCTATCTTAAGCGTAGAAGCAAACAAACCTGCTTCACATGCACATTTTGGCTGGCAAAAATTTACCGATGCAGTTATATCAAAACTTAGCGATGAAAAAGAGGGATTAGTGTTTTTGCTTTGGGGAAATTATGCTAAAAATAAAAAAGTTTTAATCAACCCTCAAAAACACTTTATCCTAGAAGCAGCACATCCTTCACCTTTAGCAAGGAATGCTTTTTTAGGTTGCAAACATTTTTCAAAAAGTAATGAAATTTTATTAAAACTTGGCAAAAGTCCTATTGATTGGGACTTAAACTCATAATTTACTTTAAACCTATATACTTTAGGAAAATTTTTATAAAGGATAAATATGAATTGCCCAGTTTGTGCAAATACAGCTTTATTAATGAGTGAAAGAAATGGAGTTGAGATTGATTATTGTCCAAAATGCCGTGGTGTTTGGCTTGATCGTGGTGAACTTGATAAAATCATAGAAAGAAGTACATCTCAAAGTACGCCACAACAATCTCAACAACCAAATTACAACCAACAAGCAAACTATCATCATAACAATGGTTATAAATACAAGAAAAAAGAAAGTTGGCTTGGAGAATTATTTGACTTTTAAGCCTTTTGGCTTAAAAGTTTTTATAATTTTACTTTATTCAAGGCATTCTCTGCCATTTTTGGTACCCATAAATACTCACCATCAAAAAACATATCTGCAGGCCCTTTTATAGGGTTTAGATCTAGCTTTATCTCTTTGTTGTCTTTTAGAATATAAATATATCCTTGAAGATTTTTACCCCAGCTTGATACTAAAAGATTTTTATCTTTATCAAACACTATACCGTCAAATTGTTCTATTTTGTTACTTAATTCTTTAATTTTTTTTGTATTTAAATCAATACTAATGATTTTTCCACCTGTTTTATCGCTTGGATCATAACCTGCAACAAATAAAGTGTTTTTTTCTACCAACAATCCATTTGGACCACCATATTTTGAATCTAAATGGATGAAATTTTCATATTTTTTATCTTTTAAAAATACTTTATGGATATATCCTGTGCCTGTATCACTCACTAGCAATGTATCATTATCTAAAACTGCTATATCATTTAAAAATACTGCATTTTTTATAGGGAGCTTGAAAATTTCTTTTTTACTTTTTACATCAAAACCATATAAGACATCAATATCTACAACATACAAAACATCAGCTATTTTAGACATACCCTTTGGAGCATTAAGATTTTTGATAAATTCTAGTTCTACAACTTTTCCATCTTTGTCTAACTTTGAAATAAAACCATCATTATCTTTATTTAGTGGAGCCAATTCTTTTCCTACATTAGACACATAAACCGCACTTTCATCTACATATACACTTTCAGGATGTGCAAAACCTTTAAATTCTTGCACCTCTAAAGCATTTGCACTACAAAATGCAAATAAAGCTAAAGCTAAAATACTTTTTTTCATATTGTTACCTTTCTTAATTTTTATTCAAAAATTTTAATATAATTTAAAATTAAAATCTATCACTTTTAAGACAAAAAATATAAGTTTTTTGATTTTTGCTCTTGTTTTGGTGTAATGCCATATCTTTTTTTATATCTTGCTATAAACCAAGCAGGGGAATTAAATCCAAGTTCATGGCAAATTTGAGTAATATTTTTAGTGGAAAATTCTAGTAAAAATTTAGCTTTTTCAAAACGCTTATTATCAAGCCATTCTTTAGGACTTATTCCAAAACTTTGTTTAAAATTACGACTAAAGCTTGCTATATCCATTTTACTAAATTTAGCCATAGAAGCCACATTTTCAAAATCATTTTGACAATATGCAAACATCTGATAAAGATCTAATTTAAAACCACTTAAAATTGCTTTTAAAAAGGCTAAAAATTCTGCATTGTCTTCACTATACAGTAAAGATAAAAATAATTCTTCAAATTTTAATTTAAGCAAATATTCGTTATTTTTAGAACTGTTTATATAAGGTAAAAATGATTGAAAAATACTCTTAGTTACAAAATCTGATTTTAAACTAAATAAACTTTTAGAATACTCTAAAGAGTTTAATTTAGAAATTAAATCTTGATATTTAAAAACAAGCTCTATCAAAATACTCTCTTTAAAACATAAAATAACAGACTTATAAGTATTTTCACTATTTAAATAATCTCTAATAGAAAAGGAATTTTTTGTGAAAAAAATAATTTCATCTTTGTTTGCTTTAAAATGATTATCAATAGTATAAATACTTTTAGAACCTTCTAATATAAAAACCAAAGTATAGTCTTTAAACACCACTTCTTGGTTTATATTACTTGGTGATTGTTTTTGATAATGACACAAAGAAAATAAAGAATTATGTAAAACTTTTTGACTCACTTTTTCAAAATCTTTTGGAAAAACTAACATTAAAACCTTTTTTATAAGTTTTTTGATTATTGTATTTTATAAAAAATAACAAAAAATAATTTTTCATTAATAATATATGCTACAATAAAATAATTTTTAACAAAAGGAGAGAAAATGAGAAAAATAATTCTAGGATCTTTACTAGCATCAAGTTTTTTAATTGGGGCAAATTTGGAAAATTTTGATCCAAAAGCACAAAAAGATCATTTAGTTATCAAAATGGAAATTCTTGATAAAAACACCAACAAAAACGCAGGTGAAGTAGTAGCAGTACAAACTCCTTATGGGGTAGCGTTTTACCCAAATCTTCAAGGCTTAGAAAGTGGAATTCATGGTTTCCATGTTCATGCAAACGCTGATTGTGGAGCAACTGATAAAGGTTTAGGTATGAAAGCTGGTGGTCACTGGGATCCTGAAAAAACTGACGCACACTCAAGCCCATGGGATGATAAAGGCCACAGAGGTGATTTACCACCACTTTATGTAGAAAAAGATGGCAAAGCAACTAATCCTGTATTAGCACCAAAAATCAAAACTCTTGATGAGCTTAAAAATCACTCTTTAATGATACATTTTGGAGGAGATAATCATAGTGATCATCCTGCAGCGCTTGGCGGTGGTGGCGCTAGAATGGCTTGTGGAGTTATTAAATAATACACATACTAAAGGCTTTTTAGCCTTTAGTATTATTTAAAAAGCTTAGTAAAATCAAAATCATTCATAAAATCATGGCTTGATCCGCCAAAACTTTGACTAGGACTATAAGTAGCAATAGCCACTGCAAGCTCGCTAAGCATAGAAGCTATTTCTTCTCTTTTATCTATTATATAAGCTTTCATACCCTCATAATCACTAGTTTCTAAAATTTTTAAAGGGTTATAAATTTCAAAAGCAAAAGCCTTTGAGCCTACATTTACATTATAATTATTATCAAATAAAGCATTGCCTAAAAATGAGCAATTATCTACTATTTTCAAACTTTCACTTGCAATTAATACTTTATCTTGTACATCTTCATAATTTTTATCTTCTAAAAGTTTTGAAATTTTTTTCAACGAAGAATCTAAAATTTGCAAAGCACCGACAAAATCATTTGCATCAGTAATATCTTCACTAAATTTTTGTGTTTGGTGTTTTAAATTCGCACCATCTATACTTGAACCTACTTGTCCTAAATGCTTTTGTAAGATTTCTAATTCATCTCTCATAATACACCTTCCTTGTTATTGCTATAATCAAGGAAAGCATTTTTTATTCCAAATTTTGATCTATCCAAACTCTAAAATCTTTAGCAAAAAGCAAAAAAACCTCATCATAATTTTGGATTAAATTTTGGGGATTATTATCATTTAATTCTTTTTCATAGTAAAAATACTTACTTGCTATAAGTTTTTTAGTGTTTATTTGCACCAAATTTAAATTAATGCCTAATTTTATTTTAGAATGCACCTCATCACTAAAATCTTGCTCTAATATATCTACTTTACTTTCTAAAACATAATCAGCACTAGCTAGACTATCTTGGTTTAAAACCGCTTTAAATACTCCTAAATCTTGCAAATGAAATTCCAAAAAAGTTTTAATCATCAAAGCAGGATTTTCTTTCCAAAAATGATAAGCATAAGCATTAACAACATGATCTTTTTTATAAAAAATTTCATTAGTATAAGCTGAGCCCTTAGGCAAAGAAACTATAATAGTTGCATTTTTTTTATTTTGACTTTGCTCTAGCTTTTCTAAATTAATACTAAAATATTTATTTGCAGGTAAAGTTTGACTTGGACTAATCAAAGAACAAGCACTAAAAAAAATAGCTACTAAACTAATATATAAAAATTTCATTTTATTCTCCTGGAGCATATTGAATAGCTTTATCTTTATAAATCACATCGGAAGGATTTTGCTTTAAATTTTTTAGTAATTGCGTAAAATCTAAAAACAAAACTCTTAAAATATCTAAATTTTCATTCAAAAGCATTCTGCTTTTATTAAGCTCATTAAGTTGGCCATTAGCATTATTTAAAAAATTTGAAAATTCATCCGCACTTTTATCAAGTTTAGAACTTGTCTGATTTAAATTTTCTAAAAATGCTGGCGTATTAGCATTTAAATGTGCAGATAATTCTGATGAATTTTGTAAAATACGCTCTATGTTTTTTAAATTTTTATCACTTAAGAGACTTTCTAGTTTTATTTTTGAACTGGTAATTAATTCTAATAAATTTGATGTTTGTTTATCTATGCTTGCAAAAAAACTTTCTTTTGATTTTATAATAGGATATACATCACCATCTGCTTTTAAAACACTAGCTTCCTCACTACCCCCTGCAAGCTGAATAAACTTAAATCCTGTTATACCTTGAATTTGTAAGCTTGCATAAGTATCTGTTTTAACCGCTAAATCAGAATCAAGCTTGACTAAGATTTTCACTCTTAGTTGATTACTTGAACTATCTATGCTGATATTTTCAACACTTCCAACATCAACCCCTAAAAATTTAACCGGAGCTTTGACGCTAAGCCCTGCAACCGATTCTTCCATATAAATTTCATAATATTTAAAAGATTTTTCATCTTTTAAATTCCCATACCACACTATAAAAAACAAGCTGATAAAAAATAACACACAAACAAAAATTCCGATCAAAATATAATTTGCTTTATTTTCCATTATTGCATAAACCTCTCATAAAGTCTTGGATTTTGCTCTTGCAAAGTCTCAACATTTCCCAAAAAACCAACTTTTTTATTCTCTATAATCAAAAAGCGATTTAATACATTTTTCATACTTTCTTTATCATGAGTAATTAAAATCACACATAATTTAAAGCTTTGTTTTAAACTCAAAAGCAACTCATCAAATTCTCTCGAACTATAAGGATCAAGCCCCGAAGTTGGCTCATCTAAAAAAAGCAATTTAGAATCAAGTGCCAAAGCTCTAGCTATAGCCACTCTTTTTTTCATACCCCCACTTAATTCACTCGGATAAAGCTTAGCCACACTCTCATCAAGCCCCACCATTTTAAGCTTCATCATGGCTATTTCTTTGATATCGTTTTTGCTAAGTTTTGTATATTCAACTAAAGGTATACTAATGTTTTCAAGTATATTAAAAAAGCTAAATAATGCTCCATATTGAAAAACAACACCCCATTGTTTTTGCAAAAATAAAGCATCTTCATCACTTATATTTTTTAATCTCTTGCCTAAAATTTCATACTCGCCCTTATCAAAATGCTCAAGCATTAACATTTGTCTTAAAAGTACAGATTTGCCACTACCACTACCACCTAAAATGCCAAAAATTTCATTATATTGCACTTCAAAGCTAATATCTTCATGTACACATTTACTTCCAAAATAAGTGCTGATATTTTTAGCCTTTATAATCAAAATCCAGCCTTTGTTAAAAATACAGAAAAAATCGCATCAAAAGCTATCACCCAAAAAATAGCATTTACAACACTTTTTGTCGTATAAACACCTATACTTTCGGTGGTTTTTTGCACAAAAAATCCTCTAAAACAAGCAATAGAAGCAATCAAAAATCCAAAAATAGGTGCCTTTATAAGTCCTATGATGATATGTTTAAGCTCCACTGCTTCTTTAAAACGACTCATAAACTCACTTGCACTAATTTCTAAACTCAACCAAGCAACTACAATTCCACCTATAATGCTTAAAATATCCGCCACTATTACCACTAAAGGCATAGCAAGCGCTAAGGCTAAAACTCTAGGTAAAATGATAAACTCACTTTCTTTAAAACCCATAGTTTTCATCGCATCAATTTCATCAGTGAGCTTCATCACTCCAATTTGAGCTGTATAAGAACTTGCACTCCTGCCTGCAATAACAATAGCACTAATTAATGGTGCAAGTTCTCTAGTAGCAGAAATTCCCATTAAATCAACAATGTAAATATTAGCTCCAAATTGTGCAAGTTGATACGCAGCTTGATAAGCAAGCACCACACCTACAAGTAATGAGGTTAGCATAATAATAGGCAAAGCATTAATAGCACTATTTTCTACATGATATAAAAATGCCTTAAAGCGAAGTTTTTTAGGGTTTAAAAGTGTTTTAAAACAAGTATAAATAATAAGTCCTATGAAATTTAAAAACTGCACTAAAAGTGTAAAAGATTCAACAACCTTTTTTCCTAAATTTTCAAAAAAATCTTTGATTGTTTTTTTATTTTCATGAGTATTATGAAAACTTTTATAGTGTTTTTGACAAAGTTCAAAAAGCTTAGCATGCTCGCTTTTAAGATTTATCCTACTAAACTCAAAACCTTTTTGCTCAAGTTCATTTTCTAAAGCTAGAAAATACCTAATCCCAGCAGTATCTATAAAATCTAAATTTGCAAAATCAAAAATAATATTTTTTTGAGTAGGAAAATCTAATTTTTCTAATTTTCCTACGCTAGTTTTATCCCATATACCAAAAACACTAAAAACACATTCTTGGTTTTTAATGTCTTTGATGATTTTATTTTTCATTACATAAACTTAAAATATATGAGCTTAATTTTTCCTCACTAAATCCAAAATGCTCAAATACATCTTTATCTTTACCACTCTCACCAAAACTTTCTATGCCATAAAGCTCATCACAAATTCTATAAAGTTCATTTGAATTTGCAGCTTCAACACCGATAACTTTGCCTTGTAGAATTCTTTCTTTATAAGATTTTTCTTGAGCAATGAATAATTCATAACAAGGCATAGAAACTACATTAGCAATCACGCCTTTTTCTTTTAAAATCTTAGCTGTTTTTAGGCACAATGATACTTCACTACCACTTGCTAAAAGTGTAAATTGTGCATTTGCGTTTTCTTCTAATAAATAAGCTCCATTTTCCACATCTCCAAAAACAGGCTCACTTAAAGCGCTTAATTTTTGGCGTGATAAAACAAAAACACTTGGCATATTAGTTTTAAGTGCAATCTGCCATGCTTTGACATTTTCAACCCCATCAGCTACTCTAAATGTTAATGAATTTGGCATAGCTCTAAAAGTGCTAAGTTGCTCTATAGGTTGGTGTGTTGGGCCATCTTCTCCAACCCCTATGCTATCATGAGTAAAGATAAAAAAGTGTTTAGCCCTCATCAAAGCTGCTATTCTTGCAGCAGGTTTTAAATACTCACTAAATATAAAAAAGGTAGCACAATAAGGCAAAAACAAACCATATCTTGCAAAAGCATTGGATATAGCAGCCATTGCATGCTCTCTTATGCCATAGTGGATATTTTTTCCATTTGGGAAATCGCCCATATCTTTTAGTTCAGTTTTATTTGAAGGACCTAAATCTGCACTACCACCTAAAAATCCCGGTAAAGCTTTAGCGATAGCATTTAAAATCATACCATTACTATCTCTAGTAGCTAAATCTTTTCCTTTAAAATCAGGAAATTGTATTTTTGAAAAATCAGGTTCTAAAAGCTCTTTTAATAAAGCTTGTTTTTCTGCATTTAAATTTTGCACTTTTTGATTCCACTTAGCTTGTGCTAAATCTCCAAGTTCTATTGCGGCATTAAAGCGAATTTTAACTTCTTCTGGGATTTCAAAAGTTTTTTGCGGATCAAAACCTAAAGCCTCTTTTGCTTTTTTAATAAGCTCTTCACCCAAAGGCGCTCCGTGAGAATGATGACTTCCTTCAAGCTCCAAAGCCCCTTTAGCTATGGTAGTATGAGCGATAATTAAACAAGGCTTTTTGCTTTCTTTAGCTGTTTTTAATGCTAAATCAATTTGCTCAAAATCATGCCCATCTATCTCAAGTACTTCAAAATTTTGCGCTCTAAAACGCTCTTTTACATTTTCATTAAAGGCAATAGCCACATCACCTTCGATTGAAATATTATTACTATCATAAATGATGATTAAATTATCAAGTTTATGAAGTCCTGCTAAAGAACAAGCCTCATAAGAAATTCCTTCTTGTAAATCCCCATCACCACACAAACAATATACTTTGTGATTGATAATATCCTCGCCCAAAAGCAAACTTGCTTTTTTAGCTGCCATAGCAAAACCAACCGCATTTGCAATGCCTTGTCCTAAAGGCCCTGTAGCAATTTCAACACCTGGGGTAAAAATTTCAGGATGGCCCGGGGTTTTAGAGTGTAATTGACGGAAGTTTTTTAAATCTTCTAAACTTACATCATAACCACTCAAATGTAAAAAGCTATAAAGTAAAGCACTAGCATGACCGCCTGAAAAAACTAATCTATCGCGGTTTAGCCATGTAGGATCTTTTGGATTATGCACTAAATGAGTACTTAAAACACTCATAATATCTGCTAAGCCCATAGGTGCACCTGGATGGCCTGAATTTGCCTTTTGTATCATATCCGCACATAAAAATCTTATAGTGTTGGCTTGTTTTTGTAACATTGTTTAACCTTTTAAATATTTATCAATCAAAATTTGAAGCTCATTAGCAAGCTTAGAATCTAAATTTTTCATTTTTTCTTCGCATAAAGCTATTTTATCATCTTTTGCCTTTTTAGCACCTTCTAAACCCAAAAGTTTTACAAAAGAATTTTTATGCAAATCATTATGAGTTGGTTTTCCTGCTTCTTTCGTGTCTAAAGTCGCATCGATAATGTCATCTTTGATTTGAAAAACTAATCCCATCAAAAGCCCTATTTCATAAATTTGCTCACATTCTTTTTCATCTAACTCACAAATTTCACAGCCCATTTTTAAAGCTGCTGCAATCAATCTTGCAGTTTTATGAATATGCAAAAACTCAACTTGCTCTAAATTTAAAGGTATATCTTCAAAATAACAATCAATCGCCTGACCGATAATCATACCACCAAGCCCTGCATTAAAAGCTAAAGTTTCTATGAGTTTTAATCTAACATTTTCTTTTAAATCAAGTCTTGAAAGTAGCAAAAAAGCTTGAGTATTTAAAGCATCGCCCACTAAAATAGCTGTGGTTTCATCATATTTTTTATGTAAAGTTTGCTTTCCTCTGCGCAAAGAGGCATTATCCATAGCAGGCAAATCATCATGTATTAAAGAGTAAGTGTGGATAAATTCCAAAGCCAAAGCCGCATTTAAAGCCTTTTCAAACAAAGCAGGATTTTTAGCATTCACTATCCCTAAAAGCAGTTGGGCTCTAAAATGCTTCCCACCAGCTTCTAACATCCATTTTAAAGCTTCATTGAAAAAGGGATGAAAGCTTTGAGTTTTTGGAAAATTTTGCTCTAAATGCTGTTTGAATTTTTCTAAAATCACTTATTTAGCCTTATAAAAAAGTCAAAGTATCCTTTATTAAAATGCTCAAAATCATTATTTTTCGCTGAAGGGATATTACTTGCTTGTCTTGAAACCAAAACATCAAAAGTATTAGCTTGAGTTAATATGGCTTGAAGCTCATTGAAATTATTGATTTTTTGATTATTAATTCTTAAAATCTTATCTCCTTTTAAAAATCCAGCCATTTGCGCTTTAGAATTTGGAGTTACCTCTGTAACATTCATTTTCATATCTACGCGCAATCCTAGATTGCTATAAAAAGAAGTTGGCTTAGCTTGAACTACTTTTTTAGGCTTAGCAAATATACCCAAATCTTTATCAAAAACTGTCGTAGAAATATTGACATCTTTATTATCCCTTAGCATATTAAAATACAAAGTTGCACCACGATCAGCAAATAAAATTTTCTCATTTAATTTTCTTATATCATCATAAACTTGTCCATCTACACTCACAAGCTCATCATTAAGTAAAAATTGTCCATTTTTACGTACATTTTTAACATAAATTTTGCCATCACGCATATCAAAATCCACACCTATATCACCCCAATAAACATCAGGATATTTTGCAAAGTGTTTTAAATAGCGATTACCTATAAGTTTGCCATCTTCTAAGCTTATACCAAGCATTTTACAACATGGTGAGTTAAGCTCTCCGATTTTAGAAGTAAAATCAAGTTGATCACGCTCTGTTAAACTTTGTCCAAAATACTTCAAATGTCCTATATAACTTTGGTTATTATCTAAAATTCCCACCCAGCTATTGCGTGTTAATTCTTCTTCATTTCCCATAGGCGCTGGGATTAAACTAAAATCAGTTTTTACTAAATATAAATTTAAATAAGGATCATATTTAGTATAGCTGTTTAATTTTGCATTTTTAGTTTTAACTACTGCTAGGGTGTTTTCATTTAAAGCAAAAGCAGGTAAGCCTTCATAAATTAACATACTAGCTTTATTTTTTTCATAACAACCCAAAAAATCATTAAAAGTCGGTCTTGGCACAGCAAAAAGTACACCAGTTATACCCAAAATACAAAGTAAAATTCTCATAGCATTCCCATTCCGCTAAATAAATTACTAGCCATTGATTTTTTATTTTGTTCTACCATTTTCATTACATCATTAATCGCAGCGATCAATAAAATTTGCATAGATTCTTTATCTTCAAGCAAAGAATCATCAATATTTATATCGATGATTTCACCTTTTCCATTAGCGCTAACTTTTACTAAACCACCGCCACTTTTTGCGCTAAATTCTTTTTTTAAAGCTTCTTGCTCTAATTCATTTGCTTTTTCTTGAGCCTTAGTTAAAAGCTCGCCCATTTTAGAAAAATCCATATTTTCAAACATTTATTTTCCTTCTTTTAATATCTCTAATACCACTTCTTTATCATTAAAAGGATATTTTACTCCTTTAATCTCTTGATAAGTCTCATCGCCCTTACCCAAAATCACTACAAAATCATTTTTAGTTTTAAGCTCTAATGCTTTTTTGATTGCTTCTTTTCTATCACATTCTATAAAAACACTCTCATCTTTTTCTATACCACTTAAAATATCATTAATGATATCCATAGGCTCTTCTGAGCGTGGATTATCACTTGTGATGATGAGTTTTTTAGCATAATGTTTGGCGATTTTAGCCATTAATGGACGCTTAGTTTTATCCCTATCTCCCCCTGCTCCAAAAACCACAATCAAATCGCGATATTTTAAAGCATCTAAAACTTTTTCTATACCATCGGGCGTATGAGCAAAATCCACAATCACATCTTTTGCAACTACTTGCATTCTACCCTCAATGCCGCCAAAATTACTAATGGCCTTTTCAAGTTCTTTTAAATTTGGCTTAACAAGTTCATTCACACAAGCACTTGCAGCCAAAAGATTATAAAGATTAAAAAGCCCCACTAAAGAAGAATCAATCATAAAAGTTTCTTTGCCAAAATTTACCACAGCTTCAATGCCATTTTTTAAAGCATAAGCTTTGATATGATAATAACTTGGATTTTCTACTCCATAAGTAAAAGCACCTTTGACATTAAAATTTATAGCTTTTACGTCTTTATTGATAAATTTCATACACTCATCGGTAAAAAAACTTTCTTTTGCCGCTTGATAGTTTTGAAAGCTTCCATGAAAATCTAAATGATCTTGAGTGATATTCGTAAAAATTTTAGCCTTAAACTCAAGCCCTTCAATGCGGTTTTGTACCAAAGCATGTGAGCTTACTTCCATAATTAAAAATTCACATTTTTCCTTACTTGCTAAAGATAAAAGCTCTAAAGTTTGCAAAATAGGAGCAGTGGTTAAGCCTTTTGGAGAGATATTTTTATCATTTATAAAACTACCCCTAGTTCCCATCAAGGCACATTTATAACCTAAATCAAGCAAGATAGAGTAAATAGCCCCTGCAGTAGTTGTCTTGCCATTTGTGCCTGTAATGCCTATGATTTTTATATTTTCATCTATATTTAAAAGTTTCTTGCACTCAGCTATATTTATAACTTTTGCTTGTTTTTCTAAAGCTTGGTGAAGAAATTTTTCATTTTGAGCAGTTTTTAAGAAAAAACAATCTTTTTCGCATTCATTAGAATTATCACAAATGAAAGTATTTTCAATCTTTACTATCATAATTTAATTCCTTGATTTTCTCACTAAGCTTGATAAATCTATAATTAGAATAAAAATGCACCGAAACATCTTCCATATAGGCTACAAGCATATCTTTATAACCATGCTCTAAAAGTTTTTCTAAAAAATCCACAAAATCTTCTTTATCATTAATGATAAGTTTATTCGATATTATAACATTTTCCAAAGCTTGTTTAAACCCAACTTTTGCTTCACTAAGTAAAAAATCTTGATAACTCAACCCCTCAAAGTCTTCACTTTCTTCTTCATACTGCACACTTTGACTAAGACTAATGAGTTTTTCAATATCTTTATCTACTTTAGTATTTTTATAATTTTGCATAAAAAACTCAAAAAACACAAAAGCTTCTTCAGGGCTTTTTAAAGCTAAATCGCAAATATTAATAAAAGTTAAAAGTCTTTTATTTTTACGCTTTTCATAAGCAAGAGAAAAATACATCTTAGCGTTTTTAAAATCTTTTTTATAAAAGCATTCTATGGCTATTTTTTTATAATTTTGCAAATTCGCTTTCCCCGCCTGCTAAATTTACTATAGTTATATCTGGGTGTATGTCGATTTTAAGCTGTTTTTCTAAGCCATATTTCAAAGTCGTTCCACTTGAAGGACAACCATGACAAGCTCCGGTTAGCTTCACATAAACCACGCCATTTTTAACCCCTAAAAAATCAAGTCCACCACCATCATTTTCTAAAATATGCATAGTTTTAGCCAAACTTGCTTTTACAGGTTCGATTAATTCCTCATCACTAAAAGGCATATTCATAACTTTTCCTTGATTGTTTTTTAATTTAATTTTATCTTATTTGCCTTTAAAAAATGTAAATTATTGTTTATTTTAGACTTTTTGCTATACAATGGTAAAAATATTTTAGGATTTTGTATGCAAAAACGCACTCAAATAAAAGGTTTTGAAAAACTCAAACTCATTTTTATACTAGGCTTTTTATCTGCTATAGCACCACTTTCAACCGATATGTATTTACCTGCTTTAAATGAAGTAGAAAAAAGCTTTCAAACAAATTCTTTTTACACTCAACTTTCTCTTGCAAGTTTTTTTATAGCCTTTTCTTTGGGTCAGCTTTTTTATGGGCCATTAAGTGATGTATATGGTAGAAAAAAACCTTTATATATAGGACTTTTTCTTTTTATTTCTTCAAGTATTGCTTGTGTTTTAGTTGATTCCATTCATGCATTTATAGCTTTGCGTTTTTTTGAAGCTTTGGGAGGTTGTGTGGGTGTAGTTGTAGCAAGAGCTATAGTAAATGATGTTTTTGAGCTTAAAGAAGCAGCGGGAGTTTATGCTTTAATGATGGTTTTTACTTCTTTAGCACCTATGCTTTCCCCTACTTTTGGTGGGATTTTGCTTGAGTTTTTTTCTTGGCGTAGTATATTTTTGACATTGTTTATCTTAGGTTTTATTTTATTTTTGCTTGTTATTTTTTCTCTAAAAGAAAGCAACCTCAACACCCAAGGTAAAAAATTTAATCACAAAGAAGTTGCAAAAAGTTACAAAAAAATCTTAAAAGATCGTCGTTTTGTGGTGTATTTGCTTTGTGGGAATTTAATCTTTGCAGGATTTTTTGCTTATTTAACCGGTTCATCTTTTGTTTTTACTCGTGTTTTTGAACTCAGTCCTCAACAATACGCAGCCCTTTTTGGAGCTCATGCTTTAAGTTTTGTTGTATGTGCTAATATAAACGCAAGGATAGTTCTTAAACTCTCGCCTTATTATGTTTTACCAAGAGCGCTTATGATGATTACCTTTTTAACTTTTTTACTTATTTTAGGAGCAACTTTTGATCTAGGTTTTTGGGCTTTTGAAATTCCTTTATGTTTAATCATAGCAAGTTTGGGTTTTATCCTACCAAATACCACCACTTTAGCTATGGCAAGATCAAAACAAAATGCAGGTAGTGCTTCAGCACTCTTAGGGGCAGCGCAATTTGCTATGGCGGGAATAATGGCATTTTTAGTAAGTCTTTTAAATGCCAATACACCTATATTTTTATCGCTTATTTTAGGAACTTGTGCATTTTTATCTTTGATTTCTTATCTGAGTTTGATTAATAAAAGAAAGTTAAATAAAATCAAAAAGAAGTTAAGCGTGATTTCTCACGCTTAATTAAGCAATATTTTTGAAAAGATTCACTGACTATATCGAACCTTTTTTAAAAAACTTTATATTTATTTTCAAAACACTTATAAATAATTTATGTTAAAATTTCTCATCAATCAATAAAGGCTTTATTAATGAAAAAAATAGCTACTATTTTTGCAGGTGTTAATGGATCTGGAAAAACTACCTTGTATTATAATGAACTTGAAAAAAACAAAGACTTTGGACTTAGAATCAACATCGATGAAATCGTAAGTAGCTTTGGGGATTGGAAAAATCAAGAAGATCAATTTAGAGCTTCAAGGATAGCCATTAAAATGCGTGAAAACTATATCAAAAAAGCTTATGACTTTAACCAAGAAACCACACTTTGTGGCACTAGCATTTTATCTTTATTCAAAAAACTACAGAAAAATTCCTATACTATAAATCTTTACTACATCGGACTAGACTCTCCAAGCACAGCAAAACAAAGAGTTAAAATTCGCGTTGCTAAAGGTGGACATGATATTAAAGAAGAACTTATAGAAAAAAGATACTATGAGTCTTTACAAAATTTTAACACCATTGCTAAATTTTGTAATCACATTACTATTTTTGATAATACTCAAAATTATAAAAAACTCTTAGAATTTAAAAACAATAAACTAGAAGTATTTGAAACTACTAAATGGCTAGAACCATTAATGATAAATTTTAAAAATCAAAGTTTATAAATTTTTATTTTAACTTGTCGATATGCAAATCATGCTACTCACTCCTTAAGGCAAGAAAGAAGTGAGTTAGCAATAGATTGAAGGCTTCAAGGTCATCAAGTATTACAAGGCTACCTTGATAACCTTGTAAAGCTTGATCCCAAGGTTTTAAAACCTTGGGTTAGAATTATTGTTTTAATTGAAGCAAAGTATTTAAAAGCTGATCACTTGTGGTAATCGTTTTTGAGTTTGCTTGATAGCCCCTTTGGATTACGATAAGCTCAGTTAATGCACGACTTAAATCAACGTTTGACATTTCTATAGCTGAGCCTTTTAAGCCCCCTCTACCACCTTCACCAGCATGACCTATAGTAGGTGTTCCTGAATTTGCTGTTGCTTTGAAAAGGTTATTACCCATTTCTTCAAGACCCATATTATTTGGGAAAGTAGCCAGAGCAACCTTAGCTAGAGCTAGAGTTTTACCATTTGTAAATTCTCCATAGATATAACCATTCTCATCAGTTCTTAATGCATCTGGCTTTAAGTTACCCCCTGTGTAACCATCTGTTTCTTGTTTAGTGGTAGCTGAGTCTTTATCATAGCTTGTTAAACCATCAAAACCACCTGTTGTACCAAAGTCAAGTTTTATAACTTGATCAGGTTTTGAGCCGTTATTTCCAGTGAAATTTAGCACATTTGGTGTATAGCTTTGAAGCGAGCCATCATTGCCAAATCTTAAATTTCCTACTACTATGTTTCCTGGAGCTCCATCACCACTGAAATTAATCTCTGCAGGCTCAGGCACTGAGATGATAATAGACCACTCAGCTCCACCATCTGCTGTTTTACTTTGCTTAGTAAATTGCACAGTTAACTCATGTCTAGTTCCTAATGAGTCAAAGATTTCTATACTAGCAGTATGAGCTGAAAGATACATGTCTTGAGAGTATTTTTCATTATTACCTGCATTGAAATTTCCATCTAAGGCACTAAACATAGCTGTAAATTTATCATTAGTAGCGATTTTATTAGCCTCATTAGAATAACCTGTAACTTTAAAAGTCATGTCTTTTGCACCTTCTTGAGCAGGATTTGTGATTTTAAATCTACCATCACTTTCTACTACTACTTTTACACCAGCATTAGCATCATCCTCTGTTCTTCCTCCACTTCCATCATAGTCTACGGCCCATCTAGCATCTCTTTGCAAAAGCTCTCTTAAATCCTCAGTGGTATGGAAAGTTCTTCTTCCTGCCATATCAGGCCATGTAGTATCGTCATTAGGGTCTGGGTTAGCTCCTATATCTACATTGTTTGCACTATAAATATATTCATGAGCAGTTACAACATTTATTGGTTGCTGAGCTCCACCTATAATATTGTTTCCAGGTTGAGGTGCTTGTAAATTAGGAATTGTACCAGCATCTCCTACATTTATATTCTCACCTGCTGTATTTGTGTTACCGACAGTAATATTGATATTTTTTGTTTTTGATGTAGTTCCTGTGCTATTATCATTGGTAAATGTCATTCTACCATCTACTATAGAAGCTACTACACCTGTTTCTGATGTCTTAGCATTGATAGCATTGATAAAAGTATCTTGTCCCACGCCTGTAGCTTGGATTCTAGTTCCATTAATAGTTATATCTAAAGTAGCAGGCACTTGGGTTCCATCGGCTCTAGTAAATCCCCAAAAAGAATACTGCGTGTTTGCTTGAATATCAGCCTCTGTTGTAGGAAGACTAGTATTAAAAGCTTGATTACTAGACCATTTAGCATCAGCATAACTTACCCATATACCTTGACCATCTCTTAGGTTTAAGCCCTCGCCTTGAGCATTAAATACCACGCCCATATCTACACCTTTTTCTGTTACTTGGGCTCCACTTTTTGAAGTAGTATAAAACTCAGTATGACCAGTATCATTTTCATCTACAGTTGTTCCAGTATCTTCCCTATGACCATGAGTAGAATCTAATGCATAAATAGGTCTTTTAGCAGAAGCATTAGCACCTAGGGTATTACCACTATCTAAATTTGCTGTAAGACTTACTGAAGTACTTGGTCTAGCAGGCATACTCATGCCAGGTGGGATTACTATATCGCCTACTGAGGTTGAAGAGTCAATTTGTCCTGTTTCTTGATTATAGTTCCAACCTTGAACAGTATAGCCATTATTATCTACGAAATTTCCTACTGCATCTGTTTTAAAGTCACCTGCACGGGTATAATACTGAGTAGTACCACCATCATTTGAAACGATGAAAAATCCATCCCCATTAATAGCCATATCGGTGTTTTTATCTGTGGTTTGGATATTACCTTGAGAGTGAATTCTAGTAGTAGAATTTACACCGGAACCAAGTCCTACTTGCATAGGGTTTTTACCACCTAGGTTACCATCTGGAGCTGTAGCTATCTTAGAAGTTTGACTCATAAGCGTTGAGAAATCCGCACGAGAATACTTAAAACCAAATGTATTAACATTGGCTATGTTGTTACCTTCTACATCCATTGCGTATTGGTGTGCTTGGAGTCCAGAAACCCCAGCCCAAAGAGATCTCATCATAATTAAATCCTTTAAAAAATATTGCTTTGTGAATATCTCACAATCTTCTATTGCTTATGCAGATATAAAGCAATAAGTGTTCCAAAAATACAAATAAAATGAAATTAAAAAGTAGAAAATAAATCAAAAATTAGATTTTAATGTGTAAAGTTTTTTTAAAATTACTCGATATAGTCAGTGAATCTTTTCAAAAATATTGCTTAATTAAGCGTGAGAAATCACGCTTAACTTTTGTTTCTTTCTTTTAATTTAGCAATCACATCATTTAAACTCAAATCCGCATCAGCTAATAAAACATCTAAATGATAAAGTAAATCAGCTGCTTCATTTATCAGCTCATCTTTGTCTTTAACAGTAGCAGCTAAAGCCGTTTCAACGCCTTCTTCGCCTACTTTTTGTGCTATGCGTTTAGTACCTTTTGAAAAAAGTTCCGCCGTGTAAGAAGAGCTTGCACAGGTAGTTTTACGAGAATTAATCAGCCTTTCAAGACGCGATAAAAATACAAAATCAGCCTTTTTAGAAAGTGTTTCAAAGCAAGAAGTATCACCTGTATGACAAGTAGCCCCGCTAGGTTTAACTAAAATCAAGATACAATCTCTATCGCAATCAAGTCCCATATCTATAATATGTAAAAAATTCCCACTTTGCTCACCTTTCATCCACAAACGCTCTTTAGTGCGTGAGTAAAACACAACCTTTTGGTGCTTAAAACTCTCTCTTAGAGCTTGTTCATTCATAAAGCCTTGCATTAAAACTTCACAAGAATGATAATCTTGAATGATCACAGGAACAAGGTTATTAACCTTTTGCCAGTTAATGCTTTTTATAAATTCTTCTTCATTTATCTTCATAGCTTTTCCTTTAAATACGAATTTGTATGCCTTGATCTTTTAAAAATAGTTTTAATTCTTTAATATCTATAAGTTTTTTATGAAACACTGAAGCTGCTAAAGCTCCATCAACACCAAGTTTAAAAGCATCTAAAAAATGCTCTTTGGCCCCTGCACCACCACTTGCTACTAAAGGCACAGGGCAAATCTGTCTAACTTTAGCAAGTTGATCAAGATCATAGCCCTTTCTCATACCATCTTGATTCATCATATTTAGCACGATTTCACCCGCTCCTAGCTCGCATACTTGCTTTACCCATTCTAGTGTTTTTTTACCGCTATGATGAGATTTACTCTCATCTCCAGTGTATTTATAGACTAAAAGCTCGTTGTTTTCATCTTTAAAAGTATCTATACCTACAACTACGCATTGCACTCCAAAGCTTTTTGCAAGGCGTGAGATTAAATCAGGGTCATTTAAAGCAGGGGAATTAATAGAAATTTTATCAGCACCATTTGCTAAAAGCTCTTTTGCGTCATCTTCGCTTTTTATACCCCCTGCGACGCAAAATGGTATAGAGATATTTTGTGCTACCTTGCTTACCCAAGTTCTATCAATGCGCTCATTTTTAGCTGAAGCTGTAATATCATAAAACACAAGTTCATCAATGCCATTTTGTGAGTAAAATTTAGCAAGCTCGATGATATCGCCCATATCTTCATGGTTTTTAAATTGCACCCCTTTAACTACTCTACCATCTTTTACATCCAAACATGCGATTATGCGTTTTGCAAGCATTCTTGAGCCTCCTTTATGCTAAATTCTTTATCAAGCAAGGCTTTACCTACGATGATACCACTTACTATGCCATTTAACTTTTTAAAATCTTCTAAGCTTGCCACGCCTCCGCTTGCTTGAGTTTGTAAATGTGGAAATTTCTCATATAAAGCTTTATATAAAGCGATATTTGCTCCACTCATCGTGCCATCTTTAGAAATATCTGTGCATAAAATGTGCTTTACATCTTTATAAAAATTTAAAAGCTCAAATAATTTATCATCGCTTGTTTTACTCCATGCATCAATGGCCACAAAAAACTCATCTTTAACGCAAATACTATCAAGCGCTAAGACTATATTTTCTACACCAAATTCATTTAAAAGCTCTTGTGTAAAGGCTTTGTTTTTAACCGCTAAAGAGCCTATAACTACGCGTTTAACACCACTATCAAACAAAGCTTTAACCTCATCTTTAGTGCGAATTCCTCCGCCTACTTGAAGATTTACTTTGATTTTAGAAGCTAGGTTTTCTATGAGTTTTAGTTGTCTTTTACTAGGATCTTTTGCACCGCTTAAATCCACCAAGTGAAGCCAAGCAATGCCTTGAGCCTCATACTCTTGAAATTTAGCTAAAGGATCAAAGCTGTATTCTTGCTTTTTAGCATAATCACCTTTATAAAGCCTTACTACTTTACCATCTATTAAGTCTAATGCTGGAATGATTTGAGTTTGCATTTTTACCTACATATTTATGAAATTTTTTAATAACACTTCACCCGCTTCACCACTTCTTTCAGGGTGAAACTGCACGCCATAAAAATTGTCTTTATTTAAACTTGCACTAAATTTGGTAGAGTACTCACACTCTGCGATGGTGTATTCATTTAAGCCCACACAATAACTATGCACAAAATAAAAATAAGCCCCATCTAAGCCTTTAAAAAGTTCATGTGAGCTAAAGACTTGATTCCACCCCATATGCGGGAAAGTAAAATTTGCTTTTTCTTGGAATTTTTGTACATCAAAAGGCATAATACCAAGTGTTTTTTGGTGTAATTCTTCTGAAAATTTACCCAAAATTTGCATACCAAGACAAATACCTAAAAGTGGTTTTGTGGTAGTTTGGATAAAATTTTCTAAATTAAGTGCTTTTAGATTAGCCATTGCTTTAGCTGCTGTGCCAACCCCAGGAAGCAAAAGTTTATCTGCTTGTGAGAGTTCTTTTAAATCATGCGTGATGATACTTTTTTGCCCTAAACGCTCAATTGCAAAAGCAAGAGAAGCTAAATTCGCACAACCTGTATCTATAATCGCTAGTTTCATATCACTCCTTTAGAGCTTGCTAGGTTTTCATTTTCTATTTTTATAGCCATTTTTAAAGCTCTTGCAAAGGCTTTAAAAAGTCCTTCGGCCTTGTGATGATCGTTTTTGCCTTTAACTTTTAAATGCAAACTCGCACCCATAGCATAACTTAGTGAGTAGAAAAAATGCTCTATCATTTCTGTGCTTAATTCTCCGAGCTTTTCTTTTTTAAACTTAGCCTTATAAACTAAATGCGGTCTATTACAAAAGTCAATCGCACAACTTGCCAAGCACTCATCCATAGGCAAAACAAAGCCATATCTTGCAATGCCTATTTTTTGATCAAGTGCATTTTTAATAGCCTCTCCCAAAGAAAGTGCGACATCTTCTACGCTATGATGTTCATCAACTTCTAAATCCCCTTTGCATTTTATCTCTAAAGATATATTTGCATGTGTGGCAATTTGCTCTAACATATGATCAAAAAATGCGATATTTGTTTTTATATTAGCTTTTGCTTTTTCATTAAAAGCTATTTTAACTTGAATTTGAGTTTCTTTGGTATTACGCTCTATGCAGGCACTGCGGTAATTTTGCAAGATAAAATCAGCGATTTGCTCCCAGTTAAAATCGTTTTTATCATATTTTAAACCTTGAATTCCAAGATTTTGTGCCAAAAGCATATCGCTGTCCCTATCACCTATGACAAAACTTTTATTTTTATCATAAAGTTTATTTTTGATATAGTTTTCAAGCATGGCAGTTTTTGGCTTCCTACAGGCACAATCTTCATGCTCAAAATGTGGACATATAAAAATATCTTCAAATTCTATACCACAACTTTGAAAAACACTTAGCATTTTTTCATGAGCCTTGTCAAAATTTTCCCTAGGAAAAGAATTTGTGCCTAGGCCATCTTGATTACTCACCATAACAAATTTAAAACCAAAATTTTTTAACTTTAAAAGTGCATTGATGGCACCTTTTTCAAACTCAAGTTTTTCCAAAGAATCGATTTGAAAATCATCTTTTGGTTCATCAATGAGCGTGCCATCTCTATCAATAAATAAAATTTTTACACTCATTTTAGACTTTCTAATCTTAAACTCACGGCATTTTTATGCCCATCAAGCCCTTCAGCTGCTGCTAAAATTTCCACCACAGGCCCAAGCTTTTTAAAGCCTTCTTTACTAAGTTCTTGTACAGTCATTCTTTTCATAAAATCAGCAAGCCCTAATGAAGAATAAGACTTAGTAAAACCATAAGTTGGCAATACATGATTTGTTCCACTTGCATAATCTCCCATGGATTCTGGAGAATACTCACCTAAAAATACTGAACCTGCATGCATAATATCATCAAGCAAGCTAGATGGATTTTGCGTGTGAATGATCAAATGCTCAGGTGCATAGTCATTTGAAATACTTATGGCATGTTTTATATCTTTTGCAAGAATGATTTTAGAGTGTGCTAAAGATTTGGAAGCAATTTCTTTACGCGAGAGTTTTTCAAGCTGTAAAGCAACTTCACTATCTACTTCTTTGGCTAATTTTTCACTTGTGCAAACTAAAATCGCTTGAGAATCTGCTCCATGCTCAGCTTGCGAGAGTAAATCTGAAGCTATAAATTTAGCATTAGCAAACTCATCTGCTAAAACTAACACTTCAGAAGGTCCTGCTTGCATATCAATAGCCACTCCATGATTATTAACTTGCTTTTTGGCTTCAGTTACAAAGGCATTTCCTGGGCCAAAAATTTTATCTACTTTTTGCACACTTTGCGTTCCATAAGCAAGTGCTGCTATAGCTCCTGCTCCACCTATTTGATACACTGCATCAACTTTGCAAAGTTTTGCTACAAAAGCAATAGCAGGGTGTAGTGGTGCTGGGGAAGCTAAGGCTATAAATTTACATTTTGCAATTTTAGCTGGGATAGCTAGCATGAGTGCAGTTGAAAAAAGTGGTGCTAAGCCTCCTGGTATATAAAGTCCTACTTTTTCAATAGCTCTTGTTAGCACCTTACAAGTTACCCCTTCAAAGGTTTGAACTTCTATGGTTTTACTTTCTTGAGCTTTGTGGAATTTATAGATATTTTCATAAGCTATTTTAATAGCTTGTTTTAACTCATCATCAATTTGCTCTGCTAAATTACTAAGCTCTTCATCGCTTAGTTTGATGGAATTTAACTCTACTTTATCGAATTTTACAGCCATTTGTTTTAAAGCTTCATCGCCATTTATTTTGACATCTTCAATGATTTGTTCTACTATGGTTTTAACCTGTGCATTAGCGCTTATAGCAGGACGCTTGAGTGCTAATTCTTGTTCGCTTTGGTTTAATTTTTCAAAATCAAGTATTTGCATTTTTATCCTTTAAGAGAGCATTTTTTCAATAGGTAAAACTAAAATCGCACTTGCGCCTTCTTTTTTCAAAGCTTCCATAGTTTCCCAAAATAAATTTTCTTGACTTACCATATGCAGTGCCACTCTAGCTTTATCATTTTCTAAAGGTAAAATCGTAGGTTTTTCAACACCTGGCAATAAAGCTGTGATTTTTTCCAGCTTTTCAATAGGAGCATGCAACATGATGTATTTTGACTCTCTTGCTTGCATAACTCCATTAATCCTAATGAGTAGTTTATCGATTAATTCTTGTTTATGTGAAGCTAAACTTTCTTTTCTTTGAATAATGCAAGCTTTTGATTTATAAATTACCATAACTTCCTTAAGTCCATTTGCTTTTAAAGTAGCACCACTTGAAACTAAATCACAAATTCCATCAGCTAAATTTGCACTTGGCGCTACTTCAACTGAGCCTGTTAGCATACAAGTTTTATAAGGAATGTTATTTTCTTCCATAAAACGCTTTAAAAGCTGTGGATAAGAAGTTGCTATGCGTAAATTTTTAAAACTTTCTATACCTTTATATTCACTATTTTCTGGCAATGCTAAAGACAAACGGCATCCACCAAAATCAAGCTTTTTAAGCATTATAAAATCTGCATTTTCGTTTTTTGATTTTCTTTCTAGTTCATTTTCTTCTAAAACATTTTCTCCAACTATACCAAGATCTACCACTCCATCAAAAATTAATCCTGGTATATCATCATCTCTTACTCTAAGTAAATCAATAGGTAAATTTGTAGAAAAAGCAATCAAGCTTTGATCGTGTATGCGAAGTTTTACGCCTATAGATTCAAGCAAGGCGATAGAATCTTTACTTAAACGACCTGATTTTTGTATAGCTATGCGTAATCTTGAATTTTCTTGCATTTTTTTCCTTTTTTGTAGTTAAAAAGATTAATAGTAGCAAAAAATGGATAAAAATACAAAAAATAGTAAGTAAATAAAAAAATTAATAAGTTTTTAGCCTTTAAAAAGGCTAAAAATTAAGCTACGAATTCGATGAAAGCCATTTCTGCAGCATCGCCACGGCGGATTCTTGTTTTGATGATTCTTGTATAACCACCGTTTCTATCTGCAAATTTAGGTGCGATTTCTGTTACAAGTTTATTTGTAGCTTCTTTATCTTGCAAGCTAGCAAAAACTGCTCTATGAGCATTGAAATCACCTTTTCTTGCACGAGTGATCAATCTTTCAACATAACCTCTTAATTCTTTTGCTTTAGGTAATGTTGTTTCTATTTTACCTGCTTTAATAATAGCAATGGTAAGGTTTTTTAATAAGGCTGCACGGTGAGTAGAAGTGCGACCTAACTTTCTATATCCATGTCTATGTCTCATTGATTATCCTTCATTTTGTGCTTTTAATTCTGTAATTTTTCTTTTTAGCGTTTCTTTTGCACTATCACTGAGTTTTGAATTTCCTATAGGAAAACCTATAGACTCCATCACACTTTTAATCTCATCTAAAGATTTTTTACCTAGATTTTTTAAATCTGCAAGTTCGCCTATACTCATTAAAGCAAGCTCACCGATATAAACCACATTTGCTTTTTCTAGGCAATTAAAGCTTCTTGCACTTAAATTTAACTCAGTTATATTTTGAAGTAATTTTACATGCTCTACTTCATTATTTTGTGTTTGGCTTCTTACAACGCTTTGAGCATTAGTGATTTTATCAAACACTGATAATTGTTTATACATTGCTTCTAAAGCATTTTTAAAAGCATCACTTGGTGAAATTTGACCATCAGTTGTGATTGTAAAAACAACTTTTTCATAATCTGGGTTATCTTCAAAAAGCACTTTTTCTATATCATAAACTGCATGTTTTACTGGAGTAAAGAATGCATCAAGTGCTATAAATTCAGGATCTAAGAAATTTTGCACTTCTTCAGAAGGTACATAACCTATACCTTTTTCAATGATTAAGGTAAATTCTAAGTCTGCATCTTCATTGATCGTTGCAAGATAGCTATCTGCGTTCACAACCTCAACAACATCGTTATCTAAGTCTTTTCCGCAAATTTCTTTTGGTCCTTTAAAACTAAAAGTTATAACTTCTTTTTCAGAATCTGTTTTTAGTTTAAATCTTAATTTTTTTAGATTGATAATAAACAATGCTACATCTTCAAGCATACCACGCATACTATCAAATTCATGTGCTACGCCTTTGATTTTAACTCCTGTTGGAGCAAAACCTACTGTGCTTGAATAAAGCAAACGACGCAAAGGATGCGCCAAAGTAATAGCATAGCCGATTTCAAAAGGCCATGCACTTACTTTTGCTACTGTATCACTGATATTTTCAATACTAAACTCTGTCGGTGTATAAGCAGAAGTTGTAATATGTCTCATATCAAAAACCTTTATTATTTAGAGTACAACTCAACGATATATCTTTCCTCAACTGGAATGATAACTTCTTCTCTTTCAGGTTTTCTTGTAAAAATTCCAAATCTTTTATCTTTTTCTACATCAACCCAAGCAACTATACCAGTTTGAGCAGTAAGTTCGATCGCTCTTGAAATTTGAGGATTGTTTTTGCTTTTTTCAATCACTTCGATTTTTTGACCTGCTTCTACTCTATAACTAGGAATATCTACTCTTTTACCATTTACTAAAATATGTCCATGAGTTACAAGTTGTCTAGCAAAACGGCGTGTTGTAGCAAAACCCATTCTATAAACAACATTATCAAGTCTTTGTTCTAAAAGCTGGATTAAAAGCGCACCGGTGTTGCCATCTTTTCTAGCAGCTTCACTAAATAATCTTCTAAATTGTTTTTCGCTAACTCCATACATAAATTTAGCTTTTTGTTTTTCTCTTAATTGAAGTCCGTATTCGCTGATTTTAGCTTTTCTTTGTCCATGCTGACCTGGTGCGTAAGGGCGTTTATCTAAAGCACTTTTACCTGCTAATCTTCTTTCGCCTTTCATTGCCAAGCTTACGCCAAGTCGTCTTTCTAATTTCTCTACTGGTCCTCTATATCTTGCCATTATAATTCTCCTAAATCTTATATCTTATTCTTAGACACGACGACGTTTTGGTGGTCTACAACCATTATGAGCTAATGGGGTAATATCTTTTAAGAAAGTTACTTTAATACCTTCCATAGCACCTACACTCTTAACCGCTGTCTCACGACCACTTCCTGGTCCTTGTACTTTAATACCTACTTCTTTAATACCATGTTCTTTTGCTTTATTTAAAGCATCTTCTACTGCTTGTTGTGCTGCATAAGGAGTTGATTTTTTAGAACCTTTAAATCCTAAACCACCTGCACTACTCCAAGCGATAGCATTTCCCATTTCATCAGTTACAGTAACCATAGTATTATTAAATGTTGCACTGATATAAACTATACCTTTAGCTATATTTTTTTTAACTACTTTTTTCTTAACTACTTTTCTTTTTGCCATTTTCTATCCTTATGATTTTGCACCAACGGTTTTTCTCTTACCTTTTCTAGTTCTGGCATTTGTTTTTGTTTTTTGACCACGAACCGGTAAGCCTTTTCTATGTCTTAAGCCTCTAAAGCTTCCTAGATCCATTAATGCTTTGATATCCATAGCAACTTGTTTTCTAAGATCACCCTCAACCATATAGTTTTCTTGAATTTCTTTACGGATAGCTGCTGCTTCATCTTCACTTAGTTCATGAACTCTTTTATCGTAAGAAATTCCTGTTTTATCTAAGATTTTTCTTGAAGTATGCAAACCTATACCATAAATATAAGTCAAACCATATTCAATTCTTTTTTTCTTTGGTAAATCCACACCTGCAATACGAGCCATAAATTATCCTTGTCTTTGTTTGTGTTTTGGATTTTCGCAAATAATGCGAACTACGCCTTTACGACGAACTACTTTGCATTTGTCACACATCTTTTTAACAGATGGTCTAACTTTCATGCTTTACTCCTGTTATTGTAAATTCCACTTTTTTTACAACTGCACCAGGTTTTTAGAGCAACCAACTATTTTCAAAATAAGTGGTGATTTTGAAAATACTTCTTCATACAGTTTTATTGCATTTTCTGCAAAAGTGCTAATTATATTTTACTTTTGCTTTTAAACAACTTAGACTTATTTGTATCTAAATGTAATACGACCCTTATCAAGGCTATAAGGTGTTAGTTCCACTTTAACTCTATCGCCAGGCATAATCCTAATATAATGCATACGCATCTTACCTGCAATATGACAAAGTATCACATGTTTATTATCTAATTCAACTTTAAAAGTTGCATTAGGTAAAGCTTCGATTACATTACCATCAATTTCGATAATATCATCTTTTGCCAATGCTTTTCTCCTTTCTACAAAATACAGAACTATTATTTTATCACAATTTTTCTTGTTAAATTTTTAATATTTTTTAACAAACTATGATATTTTTTTACTATAATTATAAAATTACTACAAAAAAGAAAGTATTTAGATGCCAAAAAGTTTAAAAAGAAGTGATTATAAAACACTTTCCTTATCTTCTTTAGGTGGGGCCTTAGAATTTTATGACTTTGTGATTTTTGTCTTTTTTGCTAATTATATTTCAAGAAATTTTTTTCCAAGTGATTTAAGTGATTTTTGGAAACTTTTAAATACTTATGGAGCTTTTGCGGCAGGATATTTAGCTAGACCACTTGGTGGCATAGTTATGGCTCATTTTGGTGATAAATTTGGCCGTAAAAAAATGTTTATGTTAAGCATATTACTCATGGTACTTCCAACTTTTTCTTTAGCTTTTATACCTACTTTTGAAAGTATAGGTTATTTAGCTCCTATTTTTTTACTACTTGTTAGAATAGCTCAAGGTATAGCCATAGGCGGAGAATTACCTGGTGCTTGGGTTTTTGTAAAAGAACATGCACCCGATGGAAAAGATAGTTTTTATATTAGCGCTATTAATGCTTCTATGGCTTTTGGTATTCTTTTGGGATGTTTTGTTGCGCTAGTAATTAATCATTGTTTTGATCAAGAATCAATTTATGATTATGCTTGGCGTATTCCATTTGCCATAGGTGGTATTTTTGGTATTATTTCTATCTATCTTAGAAAATTTCTAGAAGAAACACCGATTTTTCAAAAAATGCACCAAGAAAATGATTTAGAAAAATTTCCTTTAAAAGCTCTTTTTAAAGAAAAAAATATTTTTTTAGATATCATCGCTTCTATGCTTTTAACATGGATGCTTACAGCTTGTGTGATTATACTTATTTTACTTATGCCAAATTTTATACCTGAAGTTTTAGTTCTTGATAAAACAGACGCTATTTTAATACAAATGATTGCAATAGTGATTTTATCTTGCGGAACCTTGCTTGCTGGAATTTGGGTAGATAAATTTGGCTTTTTAACCACTAGTTTGATTTTTACAATAGGTTTTAGTCTTTCTTGCTTTTTTTATTTTTATTTTTTCTATGCTCAAATTTTACATTTAAGTATATATTTTTATTTTATTGCATGTTTTTTTGGTGGTATTAATGCCTTAGCACCTATTTTAATGTGTAAAATTTTTAAACCAAGTATTCGCTTTAGTGGAATTTCTTTTTCTTATAATATAGCCTATGCTATAGCGGGTGGTTTTACACCTCAGCTTGTATTTATGTTGCATTCTTTAGCTATAAGACCTGAGAATCCTTTTGTTTATGGAATTTTTATTTATATTTTATTTTTATCATTTATAACGCTTCTAACCACTGTATTTACTTATAAAAGATTAAGATTTTAGTGCTATAATTAAGAAAAATTATTAATTAAAAATTTATAAAAATAAGGAAAATGATTATGAAAACTTTTATTATTTTAATATTTTCTTTACTACCACTTTTAGCACTTGAAATGATTACCCCTTTACCTGAAAGTGTTCCTTATGATAAAGAAAAAGCTATTTTAGGTAAAAAACTTTACATGGATACAAGTTTATCAAAAGATAAAAAAGTATCTTGTAATACTTGTCATGATATTACAAAATTTGGAGTTGATAATAAAACTTTTTCAACGGGTATTAATGGCATAATAGACGAACCATTTCATACGCCTACAAATTTCAATGCTGTTTTTAATCTATCTCAATTTTGGAGAGGCAATGCAAAAGACTTGCAAGATCAAGCCAAACATCCTTTATTAAATCCCAAAGAAATGGGCTTAAAAGATGAAAATGAAGTAGTACAAATTGTAAAAGATAACCCAATTTATGAAAAAGAGTTTAAAAAACTTTATGGAGAAATTAGCTTTGAAAATATAACACACGCTTTAGCTGAGTTTCAAAAAACCTTACTCACTCCAAATTCTCCTTTTGATCGCTACTTAAAAGGTGATAAAAATGCAATAAGCGAGCAAGCAAAAAGAGGTTACAATGCTTTTTTGTCAAACGGTTGCATAGCATGCCATCAAGGTCAAAATATAGGTGGCAATATGTATCAAAAAATGGGAGTATTTGTACCTTATGATAATGGAACAAACTGGAAAGGGCGCTATGAGATTACCCAAGATCCTCATGATCAATTTGTAGTAAAAGTGCCAAGCCTTAGAAATATAGCCAAAACTGCTCCTTATTTTCATGATGGCTCCATGCCAACACTTGATGCTTGCGTGCAATTTATGGCTTATTATCAACTTGGTAAATTTTTAGAACAAGATGTGGTTGATGATATAGTTGCTTTTTTAAATTCTTTAACAGGAGAATACCATGACCCACTCAAATAAAAAATCTTTTTCTTTTTTAAAACAATTCATCTCTTTGTCTATAGTGGTTTTGGTGTTACTTTTAACTTTGACTTTATTTATCTTTAATACCTACAACACCACAAAAAGAAATTCACTCATCATGGGTTCTTTTCAAAAATTAGAAATTCTAGATACCAAAATAGATGAGATTTTTAAAAATAAACTCAATTTGCAAAATTATGACACTAGCGTTGCTTTAATACAAGATTTTGAAAATACTTTAGCAATTTTAAAAGCCAATAAAATAGACACTAAAAAAATACAAACGATTTTTGAGAAAAAAAATGCTCAATTACAGCATTTTAAATCAGCTAATTCTATTGCTATAAATTCAAAACTTTATCTTTATGAAATTCAACAAGAAATCATTAAACAAACAAACAAGCTAGCACTTACTGCTCAAGAAGCTAGACAAATAGAATCTATCGGGGATATATTAAGCATCATAGGAACTATGGATATACTAGAACCTTTAGCACAAAATCGTCTCCAAAGTTTAGTAGCAAATTTAAACACAAACGATCCACAGCTTCCACAAGAATTATTTGAACTTTTTAGCACACATTGTAAAATGATACTAAGTCAGATTAAAATTTTAAAAGATAATTCTCAAAGTTTTCTTGATCAAGAATTACAAAAAGAAATCATATCTCATAAAAATTTCATTGCTCAAGAAATTAATCTTAACAACAAATACAATCTTTACACCGCTATAGGAATTTTCTTATTCACCTTAGCTGTATTGATTTTCTTCATACTTTTAACATTAAAAAAAGTAATCATACCTATATCTTTACTTGAAAAACTAAGTGCAAACTTAGCTGGCGAGCATGCGAATTTAAGTGCAAGATTAGATATTGATAAAAAAAGTGAATTGGCTACAAGTGCTGGCTACATAAACTCTTTTATACAAATAGTGCAAAATTCAGTTTTAGAAGCTATACAAACTGCAAATTCAAGTCACAAAAGCTCACAAAAGCTTTCTCAAAATGCTGAAGTTTTGCAGCAAAGCTCACTTTTACAACATGAACAAATTTCTAATGTCCATGAAATAAGTTCTATCTTAGAAAGCCATATAGACTTAACACAAAATTTAGCTAAAAACACTATAAATGATATGCATGGTATGCAAGAAGTAATGGCTAAAGTTGAGCTTACACTTAAAGAATTAGTAGAGCTTATATTGTTAAGTGGTGAAAAAGAACAAAGTGTTTTAAGTGCTATGGATATGTTAGTACAAAGTGCTGATAGCATAGTAGAAGTTACTACAACCATAAAAGACATAGCCGACCAAACCAACCTACTTGCGCTAAATGCAGCTATTGAAGCAGCGCGTGCAGGCGAGCATGGACGTGGCTTTGCTGTAGTTGCTGATGAAGTTAGAAATCTAGCAGATAAAACCACAAAATCTTTAGTTGCTATAGAAACTACTGTAAGAACTATAGTGCAACAAATCAATGACAACAAAAGTTTGATGGATGGAATTCATCAATCCATGAATGATACCTCTAACAAAGCTAATATCTTACAAGGTGAGGTTGGAACTTCTATAGAAAAATTAAAAACAAGTATTCATTCTACTAAAATCATGGAAGAAAAAAGCGATGAATCAAAAGCTAAAATGAATGAACTAGAACAAAATATAGAAAAAGTAACTGAGCTTGCAAATTGTGTTAAAAACTACTCCCTTGATTTAACGCAAATTTCACAAGATGTTTTAGAAAATGCTTCTAAACTTTCAGAAAAATTAAAAACATTCGAGTAAGAAAGATTAAACTTTCTTACTTAGATAAAATATCTGCCTTACCATTTATAATAGCAACACAATGCTCATAATGAGCAGCATTTAAACCATCTTTGCTTCCTGCTTCCCAATTACCTTTTAAATGCACTGGCGTGCCATCTTTTTGACATACCATAGGCTCTATGCAAAATACCATGCCATTTTTGATTTTAGGTCCACTTTTTGCACTAGCACCTGGTTCTAAATAATTTGGAATTTCAGGCTCACCGTGAGGTTTTTTACCTATACCATGACCACAATAACCTTTCAAAGGCACAAAACCTCTTTTAGTAATAAACTCACCAAGCTCATAAGAAAGCTCTTTAAAACGCATACCCTCTTTGATAATATCTATAGCATAATATAAAGCATCTTTAGCACAAGCAATTAACGCCTCATCAGTAGCTGAAATTTTACCTATAGGTATAGTCCTTGCTGCATCTCCATAGTATCCATCTATGCAAGTACCTACATCAAGACCTAAAATATCGCCTTCTTTTAAAATACGTTCATCGCCTACACCATGAATACAAGCTTGATTAAGCGAGATGCAAATACTGCCTGGAAAACCATATAAACCTTTAAAAGATGGTTTTGCACCATGATCAAGTATAAATTCTTCCGCTTTAATATCAATTTCTTTTAAACTCATACCTGGAACTATAATGCCCTCTAGATAATCAAGCGTTCTAGCTACAAGCTCATTTGCTTTGCGTAGTTTTTCTATCTCTGCTGGTTTTTTGATTTCTATCATTTATGTTTTCCTTAAAATTTTTAAAAATTTAGCATTTATGCGCTTTTAAAAGCTTTAAGGAAAAACCTTAAGTTTTACAACTTAAGGTTTTAACATACACTTGTAAGATTAGTAGCTAAACCACCTAAAGAAGTTTCTTTGTATTTTGAGTTCATATCCTTGCCGGTTTCATACATAGTTTTTATAACCTCATCAAGACTTACTTTTGGAGTTGATTTTCTACTCATTGCCATTCTAGCAGCTGAAATAGCTTTAATTGCTCCAAAGGCGTTTCTTTCTATACAAGGAATTTGCACTAAACCACTTACCGGATCACAAGTTAATCCTAAATGGTGTTCCATCGCAATTTCAGCAGCATTACAAGCTATCTTTGCATCAAAACCCATCACAGTAGCCATAGCTCCTGCTGCCATAGAACTTGCACTACCAATTTCAGCTTGACAGCCAGCTTCAGCACCACTTATGCTTGCATTTTTCTTATAAAAAGAACCTATTAACATAGCAGTTAGTAAAAAATTAATAGCCTTTTCATCATTAAAACCAACCGTATGATTTTTAAGATAAAGCATTACAGCAGGCACAACAGCGCAAGCTCCATTAGTTGGAGCAGTTACTACTCTAGCTCCACTTGCATTTTCCTCTGCAATAGCAATAGCATATAAAGAAATAAAATCAATAATCCCCAAAGGATCGCTTGTCATAGCCAAACGCTCATTAAGCCCTTTTGCACGGCGTTTTAAATGTAAATTTCCTGGAAGAAAATCTGAACTTGGATGAATACCATTATAATAAACTTCTTGCATTACTTCCCAAATTTCTAAACAATAAGCTCTAATTTCTTCTTTAGTATGAAATTGAAGCTCGTATTCATAAGAAAGTTTTGCTAGATCCCATGATCTTTCTTCACAAATTTTTAAAGCATCACTTGCATTGTTAACATCAAGTTCTAATTTAGTGTGTTTTTGCTCGCAAGCTCCGTCTTTGTGTTTTTGAAGCTCAGCTTCACTCATAACAAAACCACCACCCACTGAATAATAAATTTCTTCAGCAATGATTTCTCCATTTTCATCATAAGCGCTTACTTTTAACCCATTTTCATGTAAAGGTAAAAAGTCTTTTTCAAAAATCAAATCTTTATCATAATCAAAATTTAATTCTTTTTGAGCATTTAAAACCAAAATTTTATCTTGTAAAATTTTATTAAACACACGATCTTGCAAAGCAGCGTTGAGTTCTTTTGCTCTTAAGCCACTCAAACCCCATATAATAGCCTTATCACTTAAATGGCCTTTACCAGTAAGTGATAAAGAGCCATAAAGTCTGATTTGAATTTTTGTAATTTGTGTGATTTTATCTTTAATCTTTTCACAAAACATATTACCCGCTAGCATTGGTCCTAAGGTATGAGAAGATGAAGGACCAACACCAACTTTAAATATACTTAAATTACTACTCATTCACTAACACCTTAAAAAGTATAAATTACAGTAATAATTGTCAAAATACCTGTGATAAATACAAATGCATCTAAAGCTTTATTTTGGAATTTTTTCATTTTAGATACAGTATAAATTGCAATCATAGGCATTAAGAATAAGATTGCAGCAATAATTGGACCACCTAAGCTTTCAATAAAACCTAAAATGCTTGGATTTACATAAGCAGTAATTAACATAACAATATACATTACTAAAGTAGAATAAACTGCGATTTTTTTCAAATCAGGGTTTTCATTACCTGCTAATTTGCAACATTTTCTAACTATACCATAAGCGCCTTCTCTAGCACCAAAATAATGCCCAAAGAACGAACTAGAAATTGCTAAAAATGCAATTAATGGACCACCATAAGAAATAAATGGATTATCAAGCTTATTAGCAAAATAAGAAAGCACAGGTATGTTTTGCGCTCTAGCTTCAGCAAGTTCGGCTGGAGTTAAAGAAAGCACACAAGATACCACAAAAAACATAACAAAAGCAAGCAACATTACAGAGGTTCTAAGCAAAATTTGATTTGCTTTTTGTACCGAATTTTCAGGATATTCTCTTTTTACACTTAGAGAAAAAGTAGAAATAGCCGGTGAGTGATTAAACGAAAACACTAAAACTGGTAAAGTTAGCCACACTATAGTGATAAATTCTTTCGTACCAGGAATAGCACTAAAACTTTCAAATGACCATTGTGGAATAAGATATAAAGAAAATAAAAATAAAATAGCACATAAAGGATACACAAGCCATTCGCATACTTTAGTGATTAATTCTTCACTAAAAAGCATAATAAGCATAAAAACACTTACCAAAACAAAAGCAAAAAGCGCTCTATAAAAAGGAAGTAAATTAGCTATAGTTTTTCCTTGTTCATTAACACTTGTTTGATACATAGCACTAATTGCACTTGCAAAAGAACCATTTGGATCTAAAAGTGGTAAGAATTGATTATAAATAAAACTCTCAAAAGTATTAGTTATACCTACACAATATGCTAAACAAATTGGGAAAATTGCAAAGAAATAAAGCACAGAAATAAAAATACTTACTTTTCTACCAAAATACTCTTCAGCCGCATGAGTAATGTCTTTATCATTACCATTTGCTTGGCATACAAAACGACTTAAGGCTCTATGGCTTAAATACACCATTGGAAAAATAATCAAAGCCATCACAACAACTGGCCAAAAACCACCAACACCCGCCTTAATAGGTAAAAATAAAATCCCCGCACCAACTGCAGTCCCAAAAAGAGAAAGCATCCAACGCGTATCAAAAGAATTCCACTTAAGATTATCCACATTTTCTCCTTGTAAAAAATAATAAAAAAAGCTTTTACCTAAAAAAACTTTTTGTATTATTTTACAAATATGCTCTAGTATAATTTGGCATAATTTTTTCTCTTTCATTTAAAGCAACTGCGGCTTCATTTGCAAAATTTGGATTTCTTAGTAATTTTCTACCATAACAAACCAAATCACACACCCCACCCAAAAGCAAAGCCTCGCCTTCGCTAGCACTATTTATAAGACCTACACAAGATATAGGAATTTTAACAACTTCTTTTAAAGCCTTAGCATAAGGAGCTTGATAAAGTGGTGCTATGTTTGGCACTAAAGAAGGTTTATTGATATTTCCTCCTGCTGAAACATCTAACATATCAATACCTAATTTTTCTAAAACCAAGGCAAGTTTTTTACTATCTTCTAAATTCCAACCACCTTCTTGCCATTCCGTGGCTGAAATTCTTACAAATAAAGCAATATCAACTTCTTTTTTTATGCGCTTAATGATATCACACAAAAGACGTATTCTATTTTCAAAACTACCACCATATTCATCATCTCTTTGATTTGATAAAGGCGATAAAAACGAACTAAGCAAATATCCATGAGCGCTATGAAGCTCTACTGCGTCATAACCTGCTTCTTTAGCTCTTTTAGCACTTTGAATAAATTCTTGCTCAATTTGTAAAATTTCATCTTTGCTTAAAACATGAAGTTTGGAAAATTTTTCACTAAAAGCTATATTGCTTGGGGCTTTTGATATGGCTTCTTTACACGAGTTTTTACGCCCACTGTGATTTAGCTGAATGGCAATTTTAGCACCAAAATGATGACAAAGCTCAACAAGCTCTTTATGTCCTTGAATTTGAAAATCTCCCCAAAGACCTATATCATTATCAGCTATTTTTGCATTTTCATTAATCGCACAAGCTTGAACTATGATAAGCCCAATACCACCCAAAGCTCTGGCTCCATAATGTATCAAGTGAAACTGATTAATTTTACCATCTAAAACTTGCGTTTCATACATATCCATAGGGGGCATTACAATGCGATTTTTTATATAAAAATTTCCAATCTTTAACCCACTTAAAAGTAAAGACATAATACCCCTTGAAATATTTTTATATTACTATAATAGAAAAAAATTAATTTTTCTTAAAACATATAGCAATTTTAACTAATATTATTATTTTTAATAAATAATTATTAAAAAAATATTTTTTGACTATATTTTTTTATCTTAATAATAATATTTCAAATATTAAAACATTCTATTATTTTTAAAAGAAAGTAAAATTCAAAATACAAAAGTGTAAAAATCACACAATTTAATCAAATAAACTTTTCTCAAAACACTTTAACATAAAGCTTTTGCGGTGTAAGGGCGAATAACCAAATGCTTTAATCTTTTCTATATGAGCTTTTGTACCATAACCTTTGTGTTTATCAAAATCATAATTATTATATAATTTAGAAAAATGACACATTTTTTGATCACGACTTACCTTGGCTAATATGCTAGCTGCTGAAACTTCTTGTACTTTCATATCAGCTTTAATCATGGTTTTTATGCCTAAAACTCCATAATTTAAATTTCCATCATATAAAATCTCATCTTGGTTAAAATGCTTTTTTATGATTTTTAAAGCCAGCTGTAAACACTGACTAAGCCCTAAAGTATCAATCTGCAAAGGCGAAAAAGCAAGGATTAAAAAATTTGAGTTAGAAAGAATTTGCTCATATAGTTCTTCTCTTTTTTTTGCACTTAATTTTTTAGAATCAGCCAAACCATCAATATTTTTTAAAAGCTTGCAAGCTCCTATGTGCATATCTCCAGCCAAAGCCCCACGCCCAGCCTCATCTACTCCAACTAAAGCCATTATTTTTCCTTTATAATGCTATATTTTTCTACTAAGTTTTCTAAAGAATAATTCATATTAGCAGGAGAACTTGAAGGAAGTTCAAAAAATTCTTGCTCAGGATAAAATTTAGCAAAATATTTACTTGCAACTTTACCTAATACACAAATTTTTTCTATATTTGCCTTATCTAAAATAATACTTATATCATTTGCTTTAGCATAAGAAATGGTTTTATCATCTGAATTTTTTATCTTACAACTTGCTATAACATCCCAAAGTGCTATATGATTTGCTTTTAAAAAAACTTTTTGATCTTGTACTGTTTTTAACTCACACTCAAATAATATTTCAAAGATACGCCAAAAGCGATTTTTACTATGTTGATAATAAAAATTTTCTTCTCTTGATTTGATAGATGGAAAAGAACCTAGTATTAAAACTTTTGAGTTTTCATCAAAAAAAGGTTTGAAAGGATGAGTTAAAATTTGCATATTAAACCTTGATAAAAATAAAATATTTTATCATTTTTATCAAGGTTTTTAAAATTATCCTAAAAATTCACGTTTGAAGTATTCTTTTGGAGCTTTACATAAAGGACAGGCATTTGGTGCTTTTTTACCACGGTGTATATGCCCACAAACTTCACAAACCCATAATTCTTCTACTTCTGAATTAAAGAAATCTTCTTCTTCAAGCATTTTTTTAAGCGCTAGATATTCTCTTTCATGCTCAATTTCTACTTTGCCTATAGCTGTAAATAATCTTGCTATATTTCTTTTGCCCTCATCTTCTGCGATTTTTGCAAAATTTGGATACATAGTAGTATGCTCATAGTTTTCGCCCTCTGCTGCGCAGATTAAATTTTTAGCAGTTTCTTCTAAAGCCTTACCATCTACTAATTCATGATAAGCTTTAAACTCAGCTCTTGCGTGCCATTTTTCGTTTTCTGCAGCTTCTCTAAAATGTTTTGCAATAGCATGCCAACCTTCTTCTTGGGCAATATCTGCAAATAAATCATATTTATTTCTTGCCATAGATTCACCCGCAAAAGCTTTCATTAAATTTACAGCTGTTAAATCTTTAGTAATACACTCCATTTCTTGACCACAGCAGCTAAGCTTTCCACCACCTACATTTTGCACTTCTACTTCATTGCCACATTTTTGGCATTTATAACTTTCATATTGTTTCATTTAATATCCTTGTGATTAATTTAAGTAAGATTTTGATTGAAAAATCCACCCAAATGTTATTGTAGCATTTGGGTGTTTAAGATTTTAGTATTTTAAGAAATATTCTTGGATTTTCTTAGGATCGCTTGTTTTAGTTAGAGCAAGCATTAATAACACTCTAGCTTTTTGAGGACTCATATCACCTGTATCAATGAAACCAAGTTTTGCATCAGCATCACTTACTGCAACTCTACCAGCTACCACACGTGAGCTTACCGCTACATTAAGACCTTTTTTAAGCAATTCTTTTAACACATCTTTTTGATAATCATGGATACTACCAGCACCTGTTCCAGCTACAACTATACCTTTAGTTCCATTTTCAAACAAAGCTTTTGCTGCAACACCGCTACCATCATTTGCATAGCTATAAAGAATATCTACTTTTGGTAATTCTTTTAGTTTGCTAACATCAAATGGAGATTTTTTAGTGTGTAATTTTGTATTAGTATTATAGAAAAATGCTTTTCCATCTACTATATAACCCATATCACCCATATCTGGTGAGCTAAATGCATTTACATTTAAACTATGGGTTTTCATAACACCTCTAGCACTTTGAATTCTATCATTCATAGCTACCATTACGCCTTTATTTTTTGCTTGAGGATTTGCTGCTAATGCTACAGCGTTGTAAAGATTTTTAGGACCATCTGCACTAATTGCAGTTGATGGGCGCATTGCACCAACCAAAACAACAGGTTTGTCGCTTTTTACGGTTAAATTTAGGAAATATGCAGTTTCTTCCATAGTATCAGTACCATGGGTAATTACAACTCCATCTACATCAGATTTTAAAAGTCTATTAACTTCTTTAGCAAGTTTTAGCCAAATTTCATTTGTCATATCTTTGCTATCAATATTAGCAATTTGATCTCCGCTAATTACTGCTAAATCTTGAATTTGAGGTACTGCTTTAATCAAAGTATCAACCCCCAAAACACCAGCTGTATAGCCTGTAGTAGCTACTGAACTATCAATCGAACCTGCAATAGTTCCACCTGTAGCTAAAATTGCAACTTTTGGTTTTGCTTCCAAAATTCCTGCTCCTAAACTTAGTGCCATAGCTGCACACATTAACATTTTTTTCATGTTAGTCCTTTCATTAGAAATGATAAAGATTATAATGCAACTATGTTTAAATAAAAATAAATTATAAATATAAAAAATATTTTAGTAAATAGCTATTAATTTAAAGCCATAAATTTGCAATTTTTTTTAGTTTTTCTACATCACTTGAAGCGTAAAATTCGATATTAGCTTCTTTATGAATTGATGTTAAGTTAAATTCTTGCTGTAATTGCAAAGCTATAGCTTCACCCGAATGAATAAGTTTTGTGTTTTTACCAAAATACTCTTCCAAAGAATGAGCGATTAAGGGAAAATGTGTGCATGCTAAGATTAAAGCATTAGGGTGAAATTTGAGCTTATTAAAATAATACTCAAAAGCAGCTTTTAAAAAATCTCCTTGAAAAATCCCTTCTTCAACCATAGGTACAAAAAGCCCAGTTGCTTTTTCTTCCACTTTTAAAAAACCTTCTTTAATTAAAGCTTGTTTATAAGCGTGAGAATCCACGGTAGCTTGTGTTGCAATGACTAATATATTAGAGTTTTTATCTTCTAAAGAGTTTTTAACCGCTAAAACTCCTGCTTCTATAACTCCAAGAACCGGAAATGGTGCATTTGCTTTTAGAATTTCTAAAGCATGCGCACTAACTGTATTACACGCAATAATAAGCATATCTACTTTTTTTTCTTTGAAAAATTCTAAAGCTTCTAGAGAAAATTTAATGATGGTTTCTTTATCTTTAACCCCATAAGGCACTCTTGCAGTATCCCCATAGTAGATATATTCTTTAAAAAGTTTTGCTTGAAGTAAAGATTTTAAAACACTAAGCCCACCTACACCGCTATCAAAAACGCCTAGTCTCATCAAAATCCTTTAAAAAGGAAGAAAGTAGAAAATCTACTTTCTTATAAGCCTACTGCACTTAAAGTTTGGTATTTATTCATATAAATTTGGGCTTCGATTTTTCTCATTGTATCAAGTGCTACTTGAACTACAATCAAAACAGAAGTTCCGCCAAAATAAAAAGGCACACCAAACAACTTCACAATAAGCCATGGTAATGTAGCTACAAGCCCTAAATAAATAGAACCTGACAAGGTAAGTCTTGACGCTACTTCATTAAGATAATTTGCAGTTCCTTCACCTGGTCTAATACCTGGTATGAAACCACCTTGTCTTTTAAGATTTTCAGCTATATCTTTTGCATTAAATACAATTGATGCATAAAAATACGCAAAGAAAATAACAAGTAAGAATGTTAAAATATGAAAGAAAAATCCATTTGGATTTAAAAAGTCATAAATTTTTAACACATATTCATTTGTACTTGTTTGTAAAATAGTACTTGGAAACATCAAAATCGCACTTGCAAAAATAGGAGGAATAACACCACTTAAGTTGATCTTAATAGGTATATAGTTCATAATACGTTTGTTTTGATTTTGCATGATTACTTTTCTTGAGTAAGAAATAGGAATTCTTCTTTCTCCAAGTTCTACTACTATAATAGCCCAAATAGTAAGTAAAATTACAACTAAAATGGCAATGATAGTCAAGAAATTCATCTCGCCTGTATTTACCAAATTTACTGTTCCACTAATTGCACCTGGAATTGTAGAAACAATACCACCAAAGATAATTAAAGAAATACCATTTCCTATACCGCGTTGAGTGATTTGCTCACCTATCCACATCAAAAGCATGGTACCTGCAAGCATAGAAACAGCAGAAAGTGCGATAAAAGTATTCATATCAATCATAATGGCTGATTGACCTGCTTTTCCATGAAGACTTTGTAAGCCTATAGAAACGCCTATACTTTGTATCAAAGTGATAGCTATAGTAGCATAACGGATAATTTGCATATATTTTTGCATACCATCGCGTTCTTTTTTCATTTTTCCTATATTAGGAAAAGTTGCCGCTAAAAGCTCCATAATAATCGAAGCAGTAATATAAGGCATAATGCCTAGAGAGATGATGCTAAGTCTTTCAGCAGCACCCCCACTAAACATATTAAACAAGCCTAATGCATTAGATGCATTAGAATCAAAAAATTCCTTGATAACACTGACATTAACCCCCGGAACTGGAACATAAGCTAATATTCTATAAGCGAATAAAAAAGCTAATGTTATGAGAATTTTATTTGTCAATGTTTTATTCATTATTTTTGTCCGCTAAAAGTAATCTTCTCGTCTTTAATTTTACTAGCAAGATCTTTAGCGCTTGCTCCAATAAGCTTAACTTTATTTACATTTTTTGAAAGCTTATGAATGCTATTGATTGTTTCAAATGTAATTTCGCTAAGCTCTTTGATTGCTGTGATTTTTTCAACATTAATCACATAAGGTTTTTCAAATTTAGAAGTAAAGCCTACCTTTGGTAAACGTCTTTGAAGTGGTTGTTGACCCCCTTCAAAACCTCTTTTTTCATTATAACCTTTTCTAGCAGTTTGGCCTTTTCCACCTTTAGTAGAAGTTTTACCCATACCACTACCTTGACCACGGCCTATTCTTTTGGTTTTATGTGTTGAACCTGGTGCTTTTGTTAAATTCATTGATTATCCTTTAAGCATTGTAAGTGCTTTGATAGTAGCACGCACAACATTTGCTGAATTATTTGAACCTAAAGACTTAGTTAAAATGTCTTTAATACCTGCAAGTTCCACGATAGGACGTGTTGAACCACCTGCTATAACCCCTGTACCTTCGCTTGCTGGTTTAAGTAAAATTCTACTTGCGTTGTATTTTACTTCTACATCATGAGGGATAGTTGAACCTTTTGTTTTAACTTCAACAATGTTTTTAAAAGCATCATCAACTGCTTTTCTTATAGCATCTGGAACTTCTTTAGCTTTTCCATAGCCCACACCAACTAAACCTTTTCTATTTCCAACGATAACTAAAGCAGTAAATCTAAATCTTCTACCACCTTTAACAACCTTAGTAACCCTGCCGATATCGACGATTACTTCTTCAAATTCTTCTCTATTATATTTTTCCATCGATCTTCCTTTTGGGTTATAGTTTGATTCCGTTTTCTCTTAGTGCTTCAGCTAATGCTGCAATCACACCATGGTATAAATAACCATTTCTATCAAACACTGCTTCTTCTATGTTTTTAGCTTTTAAAACTTTTGCAAATTCAGCTGCTATTTTTTTAGCGCCTTCTTTATTTGCTTTAACGCCAATTTTTCTTCCATCTACTGCTGCTAAAGTTACTGCTTTAACATCATCGATAGCTTGGATATATAAAGTTCTGTTTGATTTGAAAACAGAAACTCTTGGAAGAGCTTGTGTTCCTGAAATTTTTGCTCTAATTCTTTTTTTTCTTTTAATTCTTAAAGATATTTTTCTTTTTAATACATTTGCTCTCATATTCTATCCTTACTTCTTAGATGTCTTACCAGCTTTGCGGATAATACGCTCATCTGAATATTTAACACCTTTTCCTTTGTAAGGCTCAGGTGGTCTAAATTCACGAATTTGAGCAGCAACTTGACCTACCACTTGTTTATCGCTACCTTTGATAATAACATTGTTTTTATCAACAGTAATTTCTATGCCTTCTGGAATAGCATAGTTGATAGGATGAGAAAAACCTAAAGCAAGTTCAAGAACTTTACCTTTTAACGCAGCTTTATAACCAACACCGTTGATTTCTAAAGTTTTGCTAAAACCATCAGTTAAACCGATGATGATGTTTTGAGCTAAAGCTCTATAAGTTCCCCAATAAGCTCTACTTTGTCTATCTTCACCTTTAGGAGAGAAAAGAATTTGTCCTTCTTTAATCTCAACATTAACATTTGCTTTTGTATCAAGCTCTTTTGCTAAATTTCCTTTTTTGAATTTTAGCAAGTTACCTTCTAATTTTACTTCTACTCCACTTGGAATAGCAACTGGTTGTTTACCTATACGAGACATTCATTTTTCCTTTTTACTTGTCTACGATATGACTACTTTATAAGAATGGATACCGAATACCATAAAAAGTAGAAACTCTTACCAAATAGTACATAAAACTTCGCCGCCAACGCCTGCTTTGTAAGCTTCGTCGTTAGCTAAAACACCTTTTGAAGTGCTTACTACGATAGTACCATAACCGTTTTTAAATCTTTTGATCTCATCTTTGCCTTTATAAACACGACGACCAGGTTTAGAAATACGCTTAACTTCGTTAATTACGCTTTTACCTTTTTCATCGTATTTTAAAACTACATTGATGAATTTCTTTTTATCCTCTTCAATAACATTAAAGCTTTCAATATAGCCTTTAGCTTGGAAAATTCCAAGTAAAGCTTCGATAACTTTAGAATGCAAAAGTTGAGTAGTCTCTAATCTTCTCATCCCTGCATTTCTAATTCTTGTTAGTGAATCTGAAATTAAATCATTTATCATGGTTCTTTCCTCTTACCAACTTGCTTTTTTAAGACCAGGAATTAAACCTTCATTTGCCATTTTTCTTAAGCAAACTCTACAAATTCCAAAATCTCTATAAACTGAATGTGGTCTTCCACAAATTTGGCATCTAGTATACCCTCTAACGCTAAATTTAGGTTTGCGGGCAGCTTTTGCAATCATTGATTTTTTAGCCATATTACTTTCCTTTTGCAAATGGCACGCCAAATAATTCTAATAATTTTTGTGCCTCTTTATCTGATTTTGCTGTTGTAACGATAGAAATGTTCATACCATGAGTTCTTAAGATTTTATCATATTCAACTTCTGGGAACATTAACTGCTCATCTAAACCAAAGTTATAGTTTCCTCTTCCATCAAAACCATCTCTTGGAAGACCTCTAAAGTCTTTAACACGAGGAAGAGCTATAGTAATAAGCTTATCTAAGAAAGCATACATATTGTCTTTTCTTAATGTTACCATTACACCTACTGGGAAGCCTTCTCTCACTTTAAAACCAGCAACTGATTTTTTAGCTTTTGTGATAACTGCTTTTTGTCCAGCGATCAATGAAATAGTATCTGCAACATTTTGTAATACTTTTTGATCTTTTGCTAATTCCCCAGCACCTACGCTGATTACAACTTTTTCAATAAAAGGAATAAGCATAGGATTTTTGATATCAAATTCTTTTACTAAAGCAGGTTTGATATTTTGAGTATATTTTTCTTTTAATCTCATCATCTTATTCTCCTGCCTTTGCTACATTTGAAATATCCATTGGCATTTCTTTATTGATAAAACCGCCGTTTGGATTTTTATCACTTGGCTTAACAGCTTTTTTAGCGATTTTGCAACCCTCAACAATTACTTTATTTGTTTTAGGAAATACTGCTAAAACTTTACCTGTTTTGCCTTTGTCATCGCCTGCGATAACTTTTACCATATCATTCTTTTTAATTTTTAATTTCATTACAACACCTCCGGTGCTAGTGAAACAATTTTCATAAAGCCACCATATCTTACTTCACGACCTACTGGTCCAAAAATACGCGTTCCGATAGGCTCTCTTTTAGCATCAAGAATAACTGCTGCATTTTCATCAAAACGAATTAAAGAACCATTATCTCTATGAATTTCTTTTTTAGTTCTAACGATAACTGCTTTTACTACTTGACCTTTTTTAACTTTACCATTTGGTAGAGCTTTTTTTACAGATGCAACGATCACATCACCAACAGTAGCGTATCTTCTTTTACTACCACCTAAAACCTTAATACACATTAATTCTTTTGCACCGCTATTATCAGCAACTGCAAGCCTAGTAAAACTTTGAATCATTACTCAACTCCTGCTGATACTATAGTTTTTAAGCGAAATGATTTTCTCTTAGAAAGTGGTCTACATTCAATAGCAACTACAGTATTTCCCACTTTAAGTTCATTTCTTTCATCATGAATTAAATATTTTTTAAAGCGTTTTACGATTTTTCTGTATTTTGGGTGAACCACTTTTCTTTCAACCAAAATTGTTGCTGTTTTATCTCCAGCAATTTGAACAACAACGCCTTGAATTTCTCTTTTAAATGCCATTTTCTATCCTTATTTTAAAGCGCTAATTGCAGTATTGATTCTAGCGATGTCTTTTTTAACTTCGCTAATCTCTTTAGGATTAGTTAGCTGCATTGTTTTTAGCTTTTGTCTTAAAGTAAATAAAAGCACCTTTTTTTCTTTTAGCATTGTTGCAAGCTCACCTGCTGTTTTATCTTTAATCTCAGTATATTTCATTTTGGCTCTCTCTTGTAACAAACTTAGTTTTAAATGGCAACTTGTGCATCGCTAAAGTTAAAGCTTGTCTTGCCATTTCTTCATTAACCCCTGCCATTTCATAAATGATACGACCTGGTTTAATGTTCATTACCCATTCCTCAACTGCACCTTTACCTTTACCCATACGAGTTTCTAAAGGTTTTTTAGTTAGAGGTTTATCTGGGAAAACTCTAATCCAAGTTTTACCTTGTCTTTTTACAAAACGAGTTAAAGCAATACGAGCTGCTTCGATTTGACGTGAATTGATACGGCCAGCTTCAGTTGCTTTTAGGGCAAAATCACCAAAAGTAAATTCAGTCCCTCTGTTGGCATAACCTCTGTTACGCCCTTTCATCATTTTACGATATTTTGTTCTTTTTGGCATTAACATGATTATTTACCTCTTCTTGCTCTTCTAGTTTTTTTAGCTGGAGCGTTTTCTTCGGTTTTTTCAGGTTGAACACCCTTTTGTAAAACTTCACCTTTGAAGATCCATACTTTAATACCTATGTTTCCATAAGTAGTATGTGCTTCTGCAAAACCATAATCGATTTTTGCTCTTAAAGTGTGAAGTGGAACACGACCTTCTAAGTACCATTCAGTTCTTGCCATTTCAGCACCACCTAAACGGCCTGAAACTGAAACTTTAATCCCTTTAGCACCTGCTTTTTGCGCTCCTTGAATTACTTTTTTCATTGCTCTTCTAAAAGCAATTCTTTTTTCAAGTTGAGTAGCAACACTTTCAGCTGCAAGCTGAGCTGAAGCACCTGCTTTTCTTTCTTCTTTGATATTGATATTAACTTCTTTTTTGATTAAATCTTGAAGTTCTTTTCTTAAAATATCAACATCACTACCTTTTTTACCAATAATAATCCCTGGTCTTGCAGCTACAACAGTTACTCTTAATTTTTTCGCTGTTCTTTCTACAAGAATTTGGCTAATTCCTGCATAATAAAGTTTTCTTTTTAAGAAAGTTCTGATTTTATAATCTTCACCAATATTTTCTGCTAAATTAGCTTTTGTAGGAAACCATCTTGATTCCCAGTTTCTATTAATTCCTAGTCTTAAACCAATCGGATTTACTTTTTGTCCCATATTAGCTTTCCTTTTTCACTGATGCTTTTTTAGCTTTTGTAGTTTTTTCAGCACTTGCTTCTACTTTACTAACTTCTACCAAAATGTGTGAAGTTGGCTTTCTAATACGACTAGCACTTCCTCTAGCTCTTGGTCTAAATCTTTTTAAAACCGCACCAGCATCAACACGACAACTTGAAACAACAACTTCATTTGCTTCAAATCCGCCATTTGCTACAGCACTTGAAATAGCATTTGCTATAAATTTAGCACCTTTATTTGGCATAAATTTCAAACTAGCTAATGCAAGCTCTGCATTCATACCTTGAACTTCTCTAGCAATCAATCTCGCTTTAGTTGGAGATAATCTTATGAATTTAATTAATGCTCTACTCATAAATCTCCCTTACTTACCTATTTTTTTCTGAACAGAGCCTTTGTGACCCTTAAATGTTCTAGTAGGTGCAAATTCACCTAATTTGTAACCGATATGATTTTCAGTAACATATACTGGGATAAAGCTTTTTCCATTATGAACATTAAAAGTTAAACCTATCATATCAGGTATAATAGTGCTGCGTCTTGACCAAGTTTTAATTGGCTTACCATCGTTAGCTTTTTTAGCAGCGATGACTTTTTTCATTACATGGTCATCAACAAAAGGACCTTTTTTTAGTGACCTAGCCATCTTACTTTCCTTTTCTTCTTGAAATTATTAGCTTATCGCTAGCTTTTTTACGGCGAGTTTTAGCACCTTTAGTTGGTTTACCCCATGGAGTAACTGGATGACGGCCTGAATTTTTCTTACCTTCACCCCCACCGTGCGGGTGATCAACTGGGTTCATCGCAGAACCTCTTGTTTGAGGACGAATACCTCTATGGCGATTTCTACCAGCTTTACCGATAGTCACATTTGACCATTCTTCATTACCAACTTCACCGATACTTGCCATACATTCAGCTAAAACTTGTCTCATTTCACCACTTGCAAGTCTTAAGATAACGTATTTTTCTTCTTTACCCATTAATTGAGCATAAGCACCTGCTGAACGGATCATTTGACCGCCTTTGCCTGGTTTTAACTCGATATTGTGTACGATAGTACCCACTGGGATATTTCTTAATTTCATTGCATTACCTGGTTTAATGTCAAGTCCGCTTTCAGCAGCACAAATAACATCACCAACGCTTAAACCTTTTGGTTGTAAGATGTATCTTTTTTCACCATCTCTATAAGAGATTAATGCAATACGACAATTTCTGTATGGATCGTACTCGATTGCTTCAACTTTACCTTCAATACCAAATTTTCTTCTTTTAAAATCTATAATTCTGTAAAGTTTTTTAGCACCTGCTTCTTTATGACGGCTTGTGATTCTACCATTATTGTTACGACCTGCATGAGCTGGAAGTTTTACAAGTAATGAACGTACACTAGCTTTTGCTGTGATATCATCAGAGCTTACACCTGTGATGTATCTTCTACTTGGAGTATATGGTTTATAAGTTTTAATTGCCATCTTATGCCTCCGAACTTTCTAAGCTCACACCTTCTGGTAGCTTAACATAGAATTTTTTAAAGCTATTTCTTTGACCTTCACGACCTCTAAAACGCTTTACTTTTCCATCCATTTTTAAAGAATTAATTCTTACTGGAGTTACACCAAAATATTCTCTTAAAACTTCTTTTAGACCATTTTTAGTCATTTTTGGAGAAGTTTGAATAACTACAACACCTTGCTCTTGAAGGTTTAAGCTTTTTTCAGTGTAAAGTATTGTTTTTATATCAGTAATATCTGCCATTTTAACCCTCTTTTACGATAGATTCAAGCGCTGCTTTTTCAATGATAACAGCATTAAATACAGATACTAAATAAGCATTTACTTCGCTAATATCAACTACATAGCAATTTGCTAAGTTTCTAAAAGCAAGAAGTGTTTTTTCATCTAGTAAATCTTTTACAATTAAAGCATCTTTTAAACCAAGCTTTTTAATAACTGCATTTGCATCTTTTGTTTTACCGCTTTCAATGCTTAAACTATCTACTGAGAATAATGCATTGTTTTGTGCTTTATCAGCCAATGCTCTTTCAAGCGCTAAGCGTTTTTGTTTTTTATTAACTTTTTGGAAATAGTTACGATTGTTTGTAGGACCAAATGCCACAGCACCACCAACCCAAACATTCGTTCTTGTTGAACCTGCTCTTGCACCACCACGACCTTTTTGTCTCCATGGTTTTTTACCACCACCGCTTACATCGCTTCTACCTTTAGTATGAGCTGTGTTTGCTCTAAGGCTAGCAAGATAAGATTTTACATATAAATAAAGGTTGTGAGGATTAACTTCTGCATATTTTGCTGGAAGATCGAGTTCACTAGCTTTTTCAAATTTATCATTTAAAACAGTTACTTTACTCATTTTGCAATCCTTATTTTACCCATAGCACCATTAAATCCTGGTACTGCACCTTTTACTACTAAGATGCCATTTTCTTCATCAAATGAAACTACTTCATTTTTAACAGTAACTTTTACATTACCATAATGACCTGCCATTTTCATACCTGGTTGAACACGACCTGGCCATTCGCGGTTACCGATTGATCCGTGACGTCTGTGGAATCTTGAACCGTGACTTGCAGGACCTCCGGCAAATCCGTGTCTTTTAACAACCCCACTATAACCTCTACCTTTAGAATTAAAGCTTACTTTTAAAATAGAAGCTTCTTTTAAAGGATTAAGATCAATATCGCCTGCTTCTGTGTTTGCTACTTCTAAAGAAGCAAATCTATTATATTCAGCTGAAAGATTGTATTTTTTTTGCTGACCCGCAATGCATTTATTATTTGCTTTGCCTTTTACATAAGCAACCAAAGCTTTTCCATTTTCTACTTCACATACTTTAGTTTGAACAAGTTTAAGTAAGGTTACAGGAATGCTTGGTGTGCTGATTGTTCTACTCATACCAATTTTTTCTACAATGTATTCCATATTCTATCCTTATTTACCCATAGCTCTTACTTCAACATTGACCTCTGGAGCCAAGTCAAGCTTAGTGAGTGAATCTACTGTATCTGGAGTAGCTGCTACAATATCAAGCATACGAGCATGAATTCTCATCTCAAATTGTTCGCGTGAATCTTTATTGATGTGTGGAGATTTCAAAACTGTGTATCTTTTGATTTTTGTAGGCATTGGCACTGGACCTCTGATGTCAGCACCTGTTCTTTTAACAGCTTCTACAATTGCTGCAACTGTGCGATCTAGAACTCTGTGGTCATAAGCTTTTAGCTTAAGCCTGATTCTTTCCATATTTTTTCCTTTGTAAAGAACTCGTTAGACCCATAAGAATCTAACCACCATATAAAATGATGTTGAGATTATATAAAAACATACTTTGCTATGTCAAGAAATTTATGCATTTTTTTTAATTATTTTCCTTTTAGAAAGGATAAAAATTAAATTTTATAAATTTTACAAGATTTTTTATGCATTAAGAAAATCTAAGAAAAAATATAGTATGATTTCAAAATCTAAAGGGGCATTAGCTCAGCTGGGAGAGCACAACGCTGGCAGCGTTGGGGTCAGCGGTTCGAACCCGCTATGCTCCACCATTTAGTATAAAGAAATCTATGAAATCACTACAATTTTTTTACGATAATTACCCAAAATTTCAAAAATTTGATGAAAGAAAAATTCAAATCCAAACCCATAAAAACATCATCATAAAAGGTGGTTTTGCAAGTGGTAAGAAAAATTTGATTTTAAATTTTTTATCTTTGTATAAAAGTGAAAATATACTCTTTATTGATTGTGATGATTTAAAATTTCAAGCAAATGCTTTAATAAATTTAAATTCGTTTTTAACTTATAATCCACAGATTAAATTTTTAGCACTTTGTAACTTTACTCATGATTTTGACTTTGCTAGTTTAAAACACCTTAATTTACAAATCATAATAAGCGTTTGTGATAGTAATTTTTGCTTAGATCAGTTTGAAGAACTTCATTTAGATTATTTAGACTTTGAAGAATTTTTAAGCCTAAACAAAAAATATGCTGATACCAAAACCATGGTAAGTTATTTTTTACATACAGGACGCAATGTGATTTTAAATCACAACCTTAACACAAACTCATCATACTTAAAAAGCTTTTATACCCCATTAGAGCTTACCATGCTCAAACAAATCGCCTTAGAACTTGGGAATGAATTTAGCGTTAATGGACTATTAAAAACTCTAAAAAATAGTATAAAAATTTCCAAAGATACCTTATATAAAAGCATAGAAAAACTAGAATCAAACTACACTTTGTATTTTGTAAAAAATCTTGAAAAGAATTTAAAAAAAGTATATTTTTGGGACTTTTCACTAAAAAATTCTCTAAGCATACAAAAAGACTTTAGTACTTTGTTTGAAAATTTAATTTTAAGTGAGTTGTTTAAATTTAAACAAGAAATTTTTTATACTAAGCATTTTGATTTTTACTTACCAAGTCTTAAAAATGCATTTTTATGCTCACCCTTTAAAGATAAAGATTTACTTAGCTTAAAAGTCAAAAAAATCCTTAGTAAAAATCAACTTGCACTTTCGACTATTTATATCATCACGCTTTCACAAAGAGATGAGTTTTTCGTTGAGGGGGTGCGCGTGATGATTTTACCTTTTGATGAGTGGGCCTTGGGTAATTAATCTAACTCATCAAGCTTATATTGCTCGATGATAGATAAAATAAGCTTAGTGTAATTACTTTTAATCTCTGAATATTTTTCTAAATGACTTGCCGCTTCTTTACCATCAAGTTTTTCATTTTGATTTATAGCATCCCACCGCCAAGCTCTAAATTCCTTATAAGCATCGTGACGATTTAAATTAAGCAAGTACGAATCCACACTTTCTTGCAAGCTATCAAATATACGAATTTTGTGAGTTTTACCCTCGCCTCTTTCCTTTGGCACTAAACCTTTTTCACCCCAAGTCCATTCTCCAAATAAATTATTTGCCTCTTTAGCAAAGCGACTTGTACCAGTTGCACTTTCAATAATAGCTTGAGCTATAGCTAAAGACTTTGGAACCTTTTGGATACGCATTTGATATTCTTTGTGATCATATAAATTTTTAACACGGTATTTTTCTTTCAAAGACCATAGTTTTTGTACAGCATTAGTATTTAGCTTTCTAAAATTATTCTTTATAGCCTCTTTAAAGAAAAATTCTATAAATTCTTTTTCCTTTTCTATCTCTTTAAAAGAAACATCCAATAAAGCATTAATTTTTTTGATAAAAACTTCACGCTTTTCTTTTACACTTAAAGCATAATATTGCTCATCAAAACCTGCTATAAATTCAGCTTTTAAAAATAAAACACTACTAAGTAAAATTATAATCAGCTTCAAAACAGCACTTTACCTTTCCTCTAAAAAATATTTGATCCTCTTCTAATCTAAAATACAAACTTTCATTACTTTTTGGCTTTACCAAAATATCATCTTTTACCTCTTGATTTAAATACGCTAGATAAAAACAAGCCCCCATACCCGTACCACAAGCTAAAGTCTCATCTTCTACTCCACGTTCATAAGTTCTAACTCTTATAAATTCATCATCTTCTACTTTGGCAAAGTTAACATTTGCATTGTATCTTTTACGCACTTCTTTGCATAAATTTACATCAAATTCGTTTAAATCATCAACAAAGGTTACTATATGCGGGACACCAGTATTACAGCCTTGCCAAATTCTACCTTTATACTCAAAAGCTTCTTTAATATCCTTTACCCCGCTAAGTTTGATTTCAACTATATCATCATCAACAAAAGATTTTATAAGTCCTGCGCCGGTTAAGAAATTTAAATATTGAGACTTTTTTAAATAATGATGAGCAAAATGAGCTGCTGCGCGTGAGCCATTACCGCACATACTTGCCTTGCTCCCATCACAATTATAAAATTCCCATTCAAAATCATATCTATCATGAGGCACAACTACTATAAGCCCATCAGCGCCTATGCCTTCATAACGATTACAAAGAATTTTAGCTAATTCGCTACGATCTTTTTTTTCACTATCTGCAAACACCACAAAATCATTCCCGCTAGCACAGTACTTGTAAAATTTCATTTTTCAACCTTTAAAGTGTGTTTTAAAAAATTTAGCACATTTTTCTCAAAATTTTCATAACCTGAGGTATTTTTTATCACAAAATCTGCTTTTTTTAGTTTTTCTTCTATATCAAGTTGTAAATTAATTCTTTTTAAAGCTTCGTTTTCATCTAAATTATCTCTTTGCATTAGTCTTTGAAGCAAAAGTTCTTTTGGAGTATAAATTAATATACTTTTTCCTAAATTTTGATAGTGATTGTTTTCAAAAAATAAAGGCAGTTCTATAAAAAAAGCCTTGTTTTTTTTATCTAAAATTTGAGCTTTTTGTAAAATAACTTCTTTGATTTTAGGATGTAAAAAATCTTCTAGCTTTTTTTTAGCATTTAAGTCATTAAATACAATAGCTCCAAGTTTTTTTCTATCTATTTTTCCCGCTATGATTAAATCATCGTTATCAAAAAGCTTAGCTATGGAATTTGCATTTTCATTTAAAAGCTCATGAGCTATCACATCTGCGCTTAAAGTATCAAAACCCAAATTTTGAACTATTTTTATAAAGCTTGACTTTCCACCCGCTATATTTGAAGTTACAAAATAAGCATTTTGCATAATTTAGCCTTAAAACATTTTTAGTTAAAATACCTTTTAAATTCTTAAAGGAAGATAAATGAATATAAGCTATGAAGATGCGGGCGTAAGTATAGACAATGGCAATGCTTTTGTAGAAGCAATCAAGCCTTTAGTAAAAGAAACTTTTAATGAAAATGTTTTAGGTGGCATAGGCTCTTTTTCGGGTGCTTTTGCTATGCCAAGTGGTTTTAAAAATCCTGTTATGCTAGCAGCAACTGATGGCGTAGGTACAAAGTTGCGCCTTGCTATTGATAGTCAAAAATTTGACACCATAGGTGAAGATTTAGTAGCAATGTGTGTGAATGATTTAATTTGTAATTTTGCTACGCCTTTGTTTTTTTTAGACTATTATGCAACTGCAAAATTAGATGTAGAAGTTGCTAAAAAAGTCGTAGCAGGGATTGCTAATGGTTGTAAAAAAGCAAATTGTGCCTTAATAGGCGGAGAAACCGCTGAAATGCCTGGAATGTATCATAGCAATGATTTTGACTTAGCAGGTTTTTCAGTGGGTATGGCCGAAAAAGATGAAATCGATAGAAGAAATTTTGTAAAAAATGGAGATATTTTACTAGCTTTGCCTAGTAGCGGGCTTCATTCTAATGGATATTCTTTAGCTAGAAAAGTGCTATTTGAAGCACAAAAGCTTAAGTTTGATGATAAAATAAATGGTAAAAATTTAATCGATATTTTACTTGAACCTACAAGAATTTATGTAAAAGACTTTTTAAAATTAAAACCATTCATTAATGCACTAGCTCATATAACAGGTGGTGGATTGGTGGAAAATTTACCTAGAGTTTTCCCAAGAGGAATAGGCGCAATCATCAGAAAACATCATCTAAAAACTCCTGAAATTTTTTACCAAATAGGCCAAAGTGTAGAAGAGGCTGAAATGTATAGAAGCTTTAATATGGGTGTGGGTTTAGTTATGGTGGTAGATCCATCTAATGTAGGAAAAGTTTTAGAAAGCTCAGACGCTTATGTAATAGGCGAAGTTGTGCTAAATGAAGGGGTTGTTTTAGAGTGATAGCTTAAAAGCCATCACTCTAAATTTATGCAAAATACCAAGCTATTAGGATATTTAAAGCCATTCCTACAAGCAACATAGGAGTAGATCTTTTAACAATGGCTATAGGATCTAATTTTGCAAAGCCTGCTAAGGCTAAAATTCCACCCGATATTGGCGAGGCAGCACGCCCCAAACAAGAAGCAATCTCAAGTGGCAAAGCTAGTGAGATAGGATTAATCCCTAGTTTTTGAGCAATATCTGGAGCAAGTCTTCCAAAAGCATTAAAAGCAGCAATCCCACTACCCATAATCACACTTGCAAAATACACAATAAAGCTTAAAACTATAATAGTAAGCAACACAGCAGAAGCCCCCATAGAAGAAACTGCTAAGGCTAAATGTTCTATACCTTTTAACGCTTTAATACCTTCTGCAAAAATAGAAGCTGCAATGATAATACAAACAACACTTACAAAAATTTCTGCCATAGCTTTTAGTATCACCATCAAATCATCTGCAAGTTTTTTTGCATCTTTATGTCTAACATACTCTAAAATAAAAACCAAACTTATACTTAAAAAATTGGCGCTCACCACATCTAGCTTCACTTTATATCCATATAAATTTGCAAAATAAGCACCAAATAAAAACACTATAGGAAGCCAAGGTAAGAAAATATAAAATAAAGGACAATTTGGGTTTTTTATTTCCATGTGTTCGATATTATCCACAACGCCTTTTGCTAAGTCTTTTTTATCCATATAACTATAATAAAACGGAATAAGCAAAGCTATCACAACAACATAAGCTATAACAGGATAAATTTGGTATTCAAAAAACATAGCAACAACATTTTCAATGCCTACCATATCTGCTAAATTTATAGAATTGCCATCTTTAGGACCATAATCAAGTGCAATTAATGATAAAACCGATACAGCAGTAATAGGACGAATTCCTATGGCGATTAAAACAGGATAAATCGAAGCAAGCAACAAAAGTAACAATCCTGTGTAACTTGAAATAACTATTTTTAAAGCCATGCCCACTACAAAAGTTCCACTTAAAACTAGGTATTTATTTTTAATCTTGCCTAGCGGTTTATTTGCTACAAAAGCTAACTTTGCCGAAGCATTAATGTGCTTCATATAGGCTGCAAAACCTGCAACAGACATTATAATAAGCCCCACACCAGCTAAATTTGTCTTAAAAGTTTGAGTTACAAAACCAAAGACATCAAAAACAGGATTTCCTAAGCTTTGTTTTAGCACAGACTCGCCAGTTGCTAAAGAAATGATGATTAAGATAATAATACCTGAGAGAAAAAAAGTAAAGATAGGATTGTATTTTTTAAGAATAAAATAGGCTACTAAAAATACACAAAATAAAGTAGCCACGACAGAAAGAAAAACCTCCATAAAACCTCCTAATTTTTGTATTTAGTCTATTTTACGGGGTTTTTCTTAAAAAAACTTGATTATTTTACAGGGTGAAGTTCGTTTGCATAGAAGCTTACTGAGTTCATGCCTTCTTTAATAGCCCATTCATAAGCTTTTGCTACAAATTCCCAGTTAATGTGCGCGTAGAATTTTTCTAAATACGCAGGGCGCGCATTGCGGTGATCTACATAGTAAGCATGCTCCCATACATCAACTACTAAAAGCGGAACTTTACCTTCAGTAATAGGTGTAGCAGCATTGCTTGTAGCTACCAGTTCTAATTTTTGATTTTGAGTGTTATAAACTAACCAGAACCAACCAGAACCAAATACCCCTGTAGCTCCTTTGATAAATTCTTCTTTTAAATTTTCCATAGAGCCGAAGTCTTTTTCAACTGCTGCTTTAAACTCAGCACTCAAAGAACAGCCACAGCCACAGCATGTTTTTGGCTTAATGCAATCAAAATAAAAGTCATGATTATATACTTGAGCAGCGTTGTTAAAAACTCCACCATTTGAATTTTGTATAATATAAACTAAATCTTTTCCCGCAAATTCAGTATCTTTGATAAGATTGTTTAGGTTGTTTACATAAGTTTGATGGTGTTTGCCATGATGAAATGCAAAAGTTTCTGCACTTAAAAAGTCTCCAAAAGCGTCTGCTTCATAAGGTAGTTTTCTTAATTCAAACATATTGTTCTCCTTTTTTAAATTTTATAACATTCTAACATAGTTAAATTAAAAAAGACTAAATGAGTCTTTATTTTTCAAAAAGTATTACTTTGCCTTGCTCTAAGCTTTTTGCTACATCGATAATGCGTTGATTTTTACTACCTTTAAATTTTAAAGATAAGTCTTTTTGCTCTAAAATAAACTTCCCATCTATCAAAACATCAGCTAAGATAAGTAATTCTTTTTTTGATTTTTCTTCTAATAGCTCTTCATAAGTAAAGCCTGTATATATGGTAAGATCAAGTCCTAAAGCCTTAATGTGTTTTGCTAGAATGCTTAATTTTTTTGCTTGCATAAAAGGCTCTCCACCACTAAAAGTAACACCTTGAAGCAAAGGATTTTTACAAATCTCATTATACAAACTTGCTAAATCTTGCAAATATCCTTTGTTAAAATCGTGCGTTTGTGGGTTATGACAGCCTTTGCAATGATGAGGGCAACCTTGAGTAAAAATCACATAACGCAAACCATAGCCATCGACTATGGATTCTTTTATAACACCAGCTAATCTAAGAAAAATCGTGTTTAATTCTTGCATGAACTTCAGCTTTTTTAGCGTCATTAAAACGATCAAGCGTTCCTACTAAATAGCCTGTGATTCTTCTTATGCGTTCGAATTTAATATCATCTTCTTTTCTATGGCACTTTGGACAAAACTCATCTATCACACCACTATAACCACACACTGGATCCCTATCTAGCGGGAAATTAATCGAGCCATAGCCTATATTGCTTTCTTTCATACATTTTATAATGCGTTCAAAACTTTCTAAATTCTTACTCACATCGCCATTTAATTCTACATAAGTAATATGCCCGCCATTATTTAGCTCATGATATGGAGCTTCTATTTGAATTTTTTCATATATGCTAATAGGAAAATCTACAGGAATATGAAAAGAATTGGTATAAAAATCTTTATCGGTTATGCCTTTTAAAATGCCGTATTTTTTTTGATCTAGTTTTAAAAATCTTCCACTTAAACCCTCAGCTGGGGTAGCTATGAGTGAAAAATTAAGCTTATCTTTGAGTGCTTTTTCATCGACAAATTCACGCATAAAACGCACGATTTGCAAGCCAAACTCTCTTGCTTCTTGGCTTTGTCCATGATGAGAACCTATCAAAGCTATTAAACTCTCACAAAGTCCTATATAACCTATAGCCAAAGTCCCATGTGCGATAACTTTTTCTACGCTATCATTTTCTTTTAAAGAATCTGAATCTATCCAAATTCCCTCGCCCATTAAAAATGGGAAATTTTTAACCTTTTTTAGACTTTGAATTTTATATCTATGAAGTAATTGCTCATACACAAGTTCTAATTTTTCTTTTAAAAGTGAGTAAAAAAGCTCTAAATTTCCTTTAGCTTCTATGGCTAAACGCACAAGGTTTATACTTGTAAAGCTCAAATTTCCCCTGCCACTTGTGATTTCTTTGCTCTCATCATAAACATTTGCCATAACTCTAGTTCTACAACCCATATAAGCTACTTCACTATTATAATCGCCCTTTTTATAGTATTTTGCGTTAAAACTCGCATCTAAAAAGCTAAAATTTGGAAAAAGTCTTTTAGAAGCACACTCTATAGCAAGCTTAAAAAGCTTATAGTTTGGATCCGCTTCATTATAGTTAATACCTTCTTTTACTTTAAAAATTTGCACAGGGAAAATTGGCGTTTCGCCATTTCCTAAACCTCTCATCGTAGCTTTTAGTAAATTTTCTATCACCATTTGCCCTTCAAAAGATGTATCGGTACCATAATTTAGCGTACTAAAAGGCACTTGGGCTCCTGCTCTTGAGTTCATAGTATTAAGATTATGCACTAAAGCTTCCATAGCTTGAAAAGTCGCATCTTGGGTTTGCTTTAATGCTCTTTTATAAGCATAAGCATTTGCTTGTTTTAAAAAATTCTCATCACTATTTAAATCAAGCCTTAAAAGCTCTTTGAAGCATTCTTTTTCACTTGAAGCTTGAAAATTAGCATTTTTAAAGCATTGCTCATCTAAACTTTGCTCTAATTTTATTTCAAAAAAAGCATTTATAGCCTTTTTATACTCTTTTTGAAAAGTCTTTGCCACGCCTTTTGCCATAGCAAAATCAAAATTGGGTATAGACTGGCCTCCATGCATTTCATTTTGATTAGCCTGCAAGGTAATGCAAGCTAAAGAAGCGTAAGATCTGATATCATTTGGCTCACGCAAGCTTCCATGTCCTGTGCTAAAGCCATTTTCAAAAAGCTTTAATAAGTCTATTTGACAGCAAGTTTGCGTTAGCATATAAAAGTCTTTATCGTGTATGTGTATATCGCCGTTTTTGTGCGCATTTGCGATATGTTTTGGCAAAATACACTCATCTACATAGTATTTTGCACCTTCTGAGCCATATTTTAACATCATACCCATAGCGCTATCTGAATTAATATTTGCATTTTCTCTTTTTAAATCAGCTTCTTTAGAATCTTTAAAAGTTAAATCATCATATAAACTTAGCAAATCATAGCTACCATTGCGAATTTGTGTTCTTTTTTGGCGATATAAAATATAAGATTTTGCAGTATTGACTAAGGCATTTTTGATTAAAACTTCTTCAACTTTATCTTGAATTTGTTCTACTTGTATGTGTTTTTCATCCAGTAAAGCCACAACCTCATCACAAAGTTTATCTAAAAAATCATTATTTAATTTTTCATCTGTGGAATTTATATTGGCTTTGAAAATAGCATTTTTAATTTTAAAAATATCAAATGTAACTTGGCTTTTATCTCTTTTTATAATAAATTTTATTCTCATGGAAATTTTCCTAAAAAATAATCTCTAAGCACTATAAAATAGCACTTTTAAAAGATAAGTTTAGTACAAAAACTTGATGAAAAACTTAAAGAAATAAAAGAAAAATTCACACAAAAAATGTGTGAATTTGATTATTTTAACTCCACGCCTTTTACAGCATAAAGTTTATCAATACCACGATTTCCAAACATTTTATCAGTATTACAATCTCTTTGGATATTCCACTCATCTAGCTCGTGGTGAAAATTTTTACAATTATGGAAAAGATAGGCCATGGTAATTACATTTTGCACATCCCAGCTTGCCACATTATGCTCATACGCATGGCAGTTTTCAAAACAATGTGCCATTCTGATTACATTAGAGGTTTTCCAGTGCAATAAAGAATGATTAAATTTAACACAATTAAAAAACATATAAGACATATCTTTTAAATTTTGTGTATTCCATCTTGATAAGTCTTTGTTGAAATTTTTGCAGTTAAAAAACATACTTGCCATATTTTCGACATTTGAAACATCCCAGCGTGATAAGTCTGCATTAAAACTTTCACAACAATAAAACATATAAGACATATCTTTAGCCTTAGATACATCCCAACGCTCAATACCCAAAAAATCTTTTCTAGTAGAACAATAAAAAACGAATGAAAAATCTTCTATCAAAGAAACATCAATATCTCTTAGAGAAATTCTTTCATTGTGCACCAAATTCATTAACTCATTTTTGTTTTTAACTTTATACATTTTGCCCCTCCTTTTTGTATATTTTAAAAAACAAGTGTGAAGTCAAAATAAATTTAATGAAATTAAACAAAAGATTTGGAATATTAATAATTATTAATTTAAAATTAACTTAATATAAATATATATTTACAAAATAATAAATAATTATAAATAAATAGATGAATTTTGATAAAAAATGAAAAAAATAATACTGTGGAGAAAAATATAGAGTGGTGACCCATACGAGACTCGAACTCGTGTTACCGCCGTGAAAGGGCGATGTCCTAACCGCTAGACGAATGGGCCAATTTGCAGTTTGAAGACAAAATTATAGCAATTTTTACTTAATAATTATTTAAGACATCAAAAAATGCCTTAAATATCTATTTCTATCCCTACAGGAGCATGATCTGAACCAAAAATATCATCTCTTATAAAGGCATTTTTGAGCTTATCCTTTAAGCCATTAGAAATGAAAAAATAATCAATCCTCCAGCCTACATTTCTTTCTCTTGCTTTCATTCTATAGCTCCACCACGAATACTTTTCTTTAATATCACCATTTATATGCCTAAAAGTATCTATAAAGCCTAATTTTAATAAATCATCTATCCAAGCACGCTCAATCGGCAAAAAGCCTGAAGTCTTTTCATTAGCTTTTGGGTGGGTTAAATCTATCTCACGGTGAGCAGTATTTACATCTCCACAGATAATAATTTCTTTACCTTCTTTTAAAAGTTTATCTAAATACACTAAAAAATCATTATAAAATTTCATTTTAAAGCTCAAACGCTCTTCATCTTTTTGACCATTTGGAAAGTAAATATTAAACAAAACTACATTTTTAAAACTATGTTCTAAAACCCTACCCTCATCATCATCAAAAAATTCACATTTTTTGACTTCACTATCAAAATTACACAAACTCATTACACCAGAATACCCTGCTCTTTTAGCGCTATTTGAATACATATGTTTAAAAGGATACTCATAAATTCTTTTTGGAAATTTATCCTCATGTGCTTTGATTTCTTGAAAACCTATAAAATCGATTTCTTCTTTTTCAATCCAATCCAGTGCGTTTTTATCACAAATTGCCCTTAGGCCATTTACATTCCATGATAATAATTTCATAAAATACCTTTACCAATCTTCTTTTGTTGCTATTTTATATGTGATTTATTAATTTTATTCAAATAGACTAAGTTTTTATTTTATTCCAAAGGAAAAAAATGCACCTAAAGCTTTCATGGACAAAATTTACCCTGCTTAATACGATTTTTATCATGGCGTTTAATTTCCCGTTGTTTGAGTTTGTATATGAAAAGATAGATCAAAACACTATGCTTTTTAGTGTGTTTTTTGGAATTTATTTTTTCTTGGTTTTGAGTGTTTTATCTTTGGTATATTTTCCCTATATCACCAAAATTTTAAGCATATTTTTACTTAGTACTTGTGCTATTTGTAGTTATTTTGTTAGCAATTATGGGGTTTTAATCGATGATCATATGATACAAAATGTCGTTGAAACAGACAATAGAGAGTTTTTTTCTTATTTTAATTTTTCCTTTGCTTTGTATATTTTAGTCTTTGTGATTTTTCCTAGTTTGCTTGTGATTTTTACTAAGATTGATTATCAAAGATATTTTTTCAAAAAAAGTGTATTATTTTTGACTTCTTTGGTATTTTGCTTTGCTTTAGTAGCTCTTAGTTCAAAAACACTTTTGCCTTTTTTAAGATCACACAATATCGTTAGAATGTATAATTTGCCATTTTATCCAATATACTCAAGCATAGAATTTACAAAGAAAAAACTAGCAGGTAAAAAAGAACTAACTATCATTTCAAATGATGCAAGTTTAAAAGATACCAATACAACTAAGCTTATGATTTTAGTCATAGGTGAAACTGCTAGAGCGAGTAATTATTCTTTAGGTGGATACAGCACAAATGATACTAATTTTTATACCAAAAATGAACCAAATTTAGTATATTTTAGCGATGTAAGTTCATGTGGAACGGCTACTGCAAGAAGTTTGCCTTGTATGTTTTCAAGACACAAAAGAGTAAATTTTGAAGATGGATTATACGAAGAAAATGTTTTAGATATCTTGCAAAATGTTGGAGTACAAAGTGTTTGGTTTGGTAATAACTCAGGGGGCTGTAAAGGAAATTGCGATCGTATAAAACACAAACTCATTGCAAAAGACTACGATGAGAGCTTACTTGAACTTGTAAAACAAGAACTTGAAAATACAAATTCAAATAAAATCATCGTTGTACATTTACAAGGCTCACATGGGCCAACTTACTACAAACGTTATCCAAATGCATTTAAAAAATTTATGCCAACATGTGATACAAACGAGCTAAATACCTGCTCACACGAACAAATCATCAACACCTATGATAATACTTTACTTTATACAGACTTTATTATAAAAAGCCTTATAGATATGCTTAAGCAAAATCCTGCCAAAGAAGCTTCTTTGCTTTATTTATCAGATCATGGAGAAAGTTTAGGTGAAAATGGAATTTATCTTCATGGTATGCCTTATTTAATAGCACCAAAAGAACAAAAACATATACCAATGATATTTTGGAGTAAAGATAGCAAATTAAGCCAAGATTTGCAGAGCAAAAAAGACTATAGACTTTCTCAAGATAATCTTTTTTCAAGCTTGCTGGGGTATTTTAGTGTAAATAGCAAAGAATATGAGGCAAATTATGATATATTTAGCAAAAATTTAAAGGAAAATCCTTAATGAAGCCAAAGTATTCTTTATTTAAAAATGCAAGCTATGCCTTTAATGGAATTAAATTTTTACTCCAAGATGAAATGGCTTTTAGGATAGAATTTGCCATTATTTTACCTTTGATTTTTGCAAGCTTATTTTTGCCTGTAAGTTTTTTAGAGCATTTTGTGCTTGTATTTGTTTTGGTGCTAATTTTAATCGTAGAAGCGCTAAATTCTGCCATAGAAGCTTGTGTGGATCTTTGCACGAGCGAATTTCACATCTTAGCTAAAAAGGCAAAAGATTGTGCGAGCGCTGGGGTGTTTTTTAGCGTGGTTTTAGCTATAATTACTTGGAGTTTTATTCTTTTTGATTTGGTTAGAGAATGGATGATAAAGTAAAAATACTATGTGCAAAAATATTTGGTAAAAAACGCTTTGAAATTTTAGAATTTTTAGCCCTTCATGCTGATGATGATGGTTTTGTCTTTGCAAACATAGAAGAGCTTTCTAAACAACTAAACATCAGTAAACCTACCATCATTTCTACTTTTAAATTTTTAGAAGAAAAAGCTTTGCTTGAAAAGCTCAAAAACGGCTTATATAAGCTCAAATAGGAGATAAAATGACACTTAAAAACCCTTTGGATATGCATTTACATTTACGCGATGAAAGCATGCTTGAACTTGTAGCTCCATTTAGCGCAAAAGACTTTAAAGCAGGGGTTATCATGCCAAATTTAATCACCCCGCTTACCGAAACAAATGTATTAAAAGCTTACAAAGAACGCATTTTAAAAGCATGCAAAAATGAAGATTTTACGCCTTTGATGACTTTATTTTTTAAAGACTATGATGAGAAATTTTTAGAAAAAGCTAAAGATGAGCTTTTTGCTATCAAGCTTTATCCTGCAGGTATCACTACCAACTCAGATAATGGAATTTCAAGCTTTGATATAGAAAAGTTAAAACCTACACTAAATGCTATGAGTGAATTAAACATACCTTTGCTAGTGCATGGAGAAACAAATGATTTTGTAATGGATAGAGAAGCAAATTTTGCTAAAATTTATGAAAAACTGGCAAAAAACTTTCCAAAATTAAAAATCGTAATGGAGCATATTACCACTAAAATTTTGTGTGATTTACTAAAAGATTATGAAAATTTATACGCAACCATCACTTTACACCATTTGATGATAACGCTTGATGATGTAGTGGGTGGCAAGATGGATCCACATTTATTTTGCAAACCTATTGCAAAACGCTATGAAGACAAAGACGCTTTATGTGAGCTTGCTTTTAGTGGTTATGAAAAAGCTATGTTTGGAAGCGATAGCGCACCTCATCCATTACATACCAAAGAATGCTGTGGGTGTGCAGCTGGAGTATTTAGTGCGCCTATTATATTGCCTGTTTTAGCTGAACTTTTTGAAATACATTCAAATGAAGCAAATTTACAAAAATTTATTTCAGATAATGCTTGTAAAATCCATAATCTTAAATTTGAAAAAGATAAAATCATCACTTTAGAAAAACAAGAATGGCAAGTAGCACAAAAATACGGCGATGTAGTGCCATTTATGGCAGGAAAAACTTTAAATTTCAAAGTTGCAAATTAAAAGGAAATTAATGCTAAAAGCTTATCTAGAAGACATAAAAGATATTTCTATCAATGATAAAGAACACACACATAGAACAGCTTTGCAAAATTTATTACAAGCTATAAAAGAAAATCAAGACAAGCAAAATAAAATCTCTATCAAACAAGAACCAAACAATGACAAAGAAGGTAGAGGCGCTCCGGATTTTTTAATAACAAAAGATTTTCTAACACTAGGCTACATAGAAAATAAAAGAGTAAATGCAAATCTTGACAACATCATAAAAAGTGATCAAATTTTAAAATACACAAAATTAAGCCCAAATATCATTCTCACAGATTATTTAAGATTTATATTATTAAGCTTAAATGAGAAAAACGAGATCGTTGTTTGCAAAGAAGTAAAAATTTGCTCTCTTGATGAGATAAAAAACATTATTAAAAATCAATCTTTGCTAGATACTAAAATGCAAGAGTTAAACGAGCTTTTTAGTATATTTTTTACCAAAATCCCAAATCCCATAAATTCAGCTTTAGATTTTGCAAATCATCTAAGCCTAAGAACAAGAATTTTAAAAGATGAGCTTTTGCTTTCTATCGAAAATGAAGTGCTGATAAGTTTATTTAACACTTTCAAAGAAACACTTTATAAAGAATTATCCTATGAAGAATTTTGTGATTCTTTTGCACAAACTCTAACTTATAGCTTATTCTTAGCTAAATTAAACAACGATACCGCAAAAGAAATAGATCTAAACAATGCCAAAAAATTCATACCAAAATCATTTCCATTGATTCGTTCTATGAGTGGATTTTTAGATGATAGTTTTGAAAATTTAGAAAATATAAAATGGCTTTTGGAAGAAATTATAAACATTATAAATCACATAGACATTACAAGTATTATAAAAGAACTAAACAAAACTAGTGAAAAAGATCTATTTAATCGTAGTATTTTATCTACTCACAAAGATCCTTATTTACACTTTTATGAAACATTTTTAGCAAGCTATGATCCAAAGCTTAGAGAAGTAAGGGGAGTGTATTATACTCCTGTGCCTGTGGTAAATTTCATCATAAATGCCATAGATGAAATTTTAAAACAAGATTTCAATCACAAAAAAGGATTAAGCGAAGCTTTAAACAAAGATATAACCTTGCTTGATTTTGCCACAGGCACTGGTACATTTTTACTTGAAGCTTTTAGAAAAGCCTTAGAACCTATAAATAAAAATAGCGTTAATTATAATCCAAAAGCTTTGATAGATAAATTTTGCGGTTTTGAATTTTTAATAGCACCTTATACCATAGCACACTTAAAACTTTCTCAAAGCTTTAAAGAAGAATTTAGCTCTCCATTAAATGGCAATGAAAGTCTTAAAATAGCACTAACAAATACTTTGTATTCTAAAAGCATATCCAAAGAACAAGATAATCAAAACACACTTTTTACACTTGCTGATTTAACCAACGAATTTAAAAAAGCCCAAAAGATAAAAGAAGAACAAATTCTAATCATCACAGGCAATCCACCTTATAGTGGAGCAAGTAGTAACAAAGGCTTATATGAAGATGAGATCAAAATAAGCTATGGTTTAGAACCAAGCAAAGCAAATCTTAATGATGAACAAAAAAAGTGGATAAGCTCGTATCTTAAAGAAAAATCCAAACAAAACACAAGTACTTTTAAAGCTATATATGAAAAACACAAACTAGAAAATGAAAAAAATCCAAAATGGCTTTTAGATGATTATGTAAAATTTATACGCTTTGCACAAAGTAAAATCGACTCTCAAGAAAGTGGAATTTTTGCTTTTATTTCAAATAATGGCTTTTTAGATAATCCTACCTTTAGAGGTATGAGATATTCTTTAATGCAAAGCTTTGATAAAATTTATATACTTAACTTACATGGCGATACCAATAAAAAAGAAAAAGCTCCAGATGGAAGTAAAGATGATAATGTCTTTGATATCATGCAAGGTGTGAGCATAAATATCTTTATAAAACAAAATTCAAAAACAAAAAATACAAAGATTTATTATCATGATTTATACGGCAAAAGAAAAGACAAATACGAATTTTTATATGAAAATGATTTAAATTCTATTAAATGGACTTTGGTTAAAAATAATGAGCCTTTTTATCTTTTCTTACCACAAAATAATGATTTATTAGAAGAATACAACAAAGGCATAAGCGTAAAAGATATTTTTATGCTTTCAAGTGTAGGAATTGTTAGCGGTAGAGATAAATTTGTAATATCAAATTCCAATAGCTTGGAATCTTTAGAAAATCTTAAAACAAGAATTAAAAGATTTTTATCATTAGATATAGAAAGTGCAAGAAAGGAATTTGATTTAGGACAAGATTCTAGAGATTGGAAAATAGAATACGCACAAAAAGAACTAAAAGATACTCAAAATAATTCATTTAATTATAAGAAAATTCACTATCGTCCATTTGATATTCGTTGGACTTATTATACAGGACAATCAAAGGGTTTTCATTGTATGCCTAGGAGAGAAGTAATGGAACATTTTTAGAAGGAAAAAATTTAGGATTAAGCATTCCTAGACAATTAAAAGATTCTAAAACAGAATGGAATCATTGTTTTTTAACAACAACAATTACAGATCAAGCATTAGCATCTGGAGGTAATGGCCCAAACAATATCTTCCCACTCTATCTTTACCCTACAACTAGAAGTAAAAAATTCCTAAAAAAAGAAAATCCAAATTTCAATGAAGAAAATTTCACCTCAAAAATAGAAAATTTCAAAGAAAGCTTTAGAACTTTCATAGATGATCTTTACAAAGAAAAATTCTCGCCTGAAGATATACTAGGCTATGTTTATGCTGTGCTTTTTCATAAAAACTATAGAGAAAAATACCTTGATTTTTTAAAAATTGATTTTCCAAAAATTCCTTTTGTAGAAAATAAAAAAACTTTTAAAAATTTAAGCAAACTAGGTTTAAAGCTTTTAAATTTACATTTATTAAAAGATGATGAGTTAAATTCAAATGCGGGCGAAGCTTTGTTTAAAAGTGTCAAAAATAAAAATTTCAAAATACAAAAAATAAAATACAACAAAGACACAAAAGAGCTTTTTATAAACGAAAGTTTGTATTTTAACGAAGTAAGTCCTGAAATTTATGAGTTTAAAATAGGTGGTTATGCTGTGCTAGATAAATACTTAAAAAGCCACAAAGAAGAAGACATAGACCATAAACATTTTACCTTGATCATACAAACTTTAAATGAAACTTTAAAAATTCAAGATGAAATTTCAAAAATCAATCTTAGCTAGTATAACTAGCTAATGATTAAAAGTTTTATCTTAGCTTCTATAATCTCTTCTACCTCATCTTTTACAAAGCTTTCTAACTCTTGTTTGTTTGCATTAATACCATTCATACTCAAATGCCACAAAGCATTTTCTATCGCACTATCTTTGTCTCTTTTTACCACTCTAGTTTCGTTAAAAACTTCACTTTCATAAGAGATATTTTGCGCATTTAAAAAACTTTGTAAATCCTCTTCATAAAAACCTTTAAAATGCGTGTTAAAACGCTCAAATATAGGATCTAAAAAGCTACTTTTGCGCCTACTTGCCCAGCCTAAATACACTTTTTTAGAAGCTAAGCTTAAAAAAGCTTTATAGTCTTTTTCATTTTGTAAAGTAGGAGACATACTCAAAAAGGCTAAGTCAAATTTCGTGTTATTGTTTTTATAAAAGTTTTCAAAGTCTAAATTTAGGGTTTTTACATTTGATATAGCATGAGTTTTTGCATCTTCTTGTAAAATTTCAAGCATAGCACTAGAGCTGTCTACACCCAAAACACTTTTTGCTTTTTGTGCCAAATGTAAAGTCCAAACACCACTCCCACAACCTATATCTACCACGCTTTTATCTTGTAAAGATCCAAGTTTTGCAAAAGTAGCTTTTTGAATTTCGTTTAAACTAGGATTATACCTTGCATAGCTTTTTGCTTTTTTATTCCATAAATTCATCTTCACTCCTTATTTTTTCTAATATAGTATAATATTTTTTTGTTTTTAGAAAGGAAAATTATGCGTGTATTGTTTTTGTGTTTGATTTCATTTTTAAGTATATATGCTAAAGATTTGGTAAGTGTTAGCATAGCCCCACAAGCTTACTTTGTAAAGCAAATTGCCAAAGATACTTTAGATATTAATATAGTCATACCACCTAATGCAAATGAGCATACTTTCGAATTTAAACCAAGCGGTATTTTAAAGCTTGAAAAAAGCGATATTTACTTCACAGCCAATTTAGAATTTGAAAAAATTTGGATTTTAAAACTTAAAAATAATCTTAAAAATACCAAAATCATCTCTACTCAAAATGGCATTGATTTTATACCTTTGCAAGAGCATGCGCATGAAGGACACCATCATCATGGAGATGACCCTCACACATGGCTTGATCCACTTTTAGCAAAAACTCATGCTAAAAATATCACTTTAGCACTTATAGAACAATACCCACAAAACAAAGCATTTTATGAGCAAAATTTAGAAAATTTCTTAAAAGAAATGGATGCATTAAATTTACAAATACAAGCTTTATTTAAAAATGTAAAAAACAAGCATTTTCTAGTCTATCATCCATCTTGGGGGTATTTTGCAAAAAGATATCATCTAAGCCAAATTCCTGTTGAAATAGAAGGAAAAGAACCTAAGCCAAAAGACTTAGCCAAGCTTGCAAAACTCATACAAAAAGAGCAAATAAAAGCTATTTTTGTACCTAAAGGAGCTAATAATAATACTATTAAGGCTATGGCGAGTAATTATAATCTTAAAATCATAGAACTTGATCATTTGCCAAGTGATTATGAAAATGAACTTTTAAAAGATGCAAAAAATATAGCAAGCGTTTTACAATGATAAAAATCAATATTAAAAATTTAAACTTTTCATACAACCAAGATGAGGTTTTAAAAAATATCAACCTAAACTATGAAAGCAAAGACTTTTTAGCCATAGTAGGGCCAAATGGCGGAGGTAAATCTACACTTTTAAAACTCATACTAGGCTTACTAAATAGTCATAAAAACATAAACTTTGAAAACTTAAGTTTAAAAGATATAGGTTATGTCCCACAAAATACTTTAGCAAACCCAAACTTTCCAGTGCGTGTACTAGAAGTGGTGATGATGGGAAGGGTGGATAAAAAATTCTTTGGTTTTTATACCAAAAAAGATCAAGAGCAAGCCTTACTAGCCTTAGAAAAAGTAGGTATGAGAAATTTTTGGGATAAAAAAATCAACGAACTAAGCGGAGGTCAAAGACAAAGAGTTTATATAGCAAGAGCCCTAGCAAGCGAATGCAAGCTTTTAATCCTTGATGAGCCTACTGCAAGTATAGATACTAAAGGCTCTGTGCAGATTTTTGAGCTTTTGAAAAAATTACACGAAAGCGGGGTTGGTGTGATAGTAATATGCCATGATTTAAATGTAAGCTTAGCTTATGCAAATAAAATCGCATATTTAAACAAAGAATTATTCTTGCATGAAAACACCCCTGAAAAAAAGGCACATTTACTAGCGCATTTAAGCCAAAATCACACGCATTTTTGTGATGTGGAGCTTAGCTTGGAGCAATGTTGCTGTGAAGGAAAAAACCATGCTTGAACTTTTATCTAGCTCTTTTATACAAAATGCTTTTTTGGCTGCATTTTTAACTAGCATTGCTTGTGGGATTATGGGGACTTTGATCATGATCAACCGCTTAAGTTCTATGGCAGGAGGTATTACGCATGGGGCTTTTGGGGGCATAGGTATAGCATTTTATTTTGGTTTGCCAGTACTTGTTAGTACGAGCTTATTTACTCTTTTTTTAGCCTTGCTTGTAGCGTTTTTAGTACAAAAATATCCTTTTAGAAGTGACAATATAGTCGGGGTTATATGGGCTTTTGGAATGGCTGTTGGTATCATACTCATAGACTTAACCCCTGGGTATAATGGTGATTTAATGGGGTATTTATTTGGTAGTATTTTGTCTGTGCCTACACAAGATATAGTTTTATTTGCAGTGATTGATGTGATTTTTATCATTTTAGTATTGCTTTTTTATCGTCAATTTGAAATTCTAAGCTTTGATAAAGAATTTGCAAGCTTAAGAGGGGTTAAAACTAATCTTTTTCATTATCTTTTAATCGCAATGATGGCTTTTTGTATCGTTATAAGCATCAAAGTAGTAGGACTTATACTTGTGATAGCTTTGCTTAGCATACCTGCATTTATCGCTGAGAGTTTTTCTAAAAAGCTTGGTCAAATGATGATCATCTCTACACTTTTGAGCATAAGTTTTTGCGTGATAGGGCTTTTTGTGAGTTTTTATTATAATCTTGCAAGTGGAGCTTGTATCATAGCTAGCGCTTGTATAGCTTTTGTGTTTTATCTTTGTTTTAGTGCTTTTTTAAAGAAAAGTTGAAATTTACTTTTATCTTAAAACGCTATTTTCATGCACTCTTAAAAAACTAGCAAATTTTGGCTTGCCATTTTTGGTTAAGCCATTGTATTTAAAAGTGACGATAGCACCAATTGGTGGAGGGTTTAAGCGATCGCTTTCTTTAAAGCCTGAGCCTATCTTAAAACTTACTTTTTTATCCTCAATCACTGCTTCACAAAGTAAAGATCCCATTTTACCTTCAAATTTTCCCTTACCTTCAAAATGCTTTTTTACAACACATTCTGTATCATCAAAAGGTTTTAGTTTGTAAGCATTGTTTGATCTTTTCTTTTCATAAGGTGCGTTGTTTAATCTTATGATCACACCCTCGCCTTTATGCGAAATGATATCTTGGTAAAATTGCTTTAAATGATTTTTATCTTTAATGCGAATTTGTGGGATGATTTTTATAAAATCATTTGGATTTTTAGCTAAATACTTTTTTAAAACTTCTAATCTTGCTTCTAAAGTACAAGGATCAAGTTTAAATTCCTCGCAAGCATTTGGCACATCAAAGACATTATAACTTACTTTTTGCCAAAGTTTTTCATCAGGGTTTTCTTGGCGTATTAAAGATGAAATTTCTTCAAAAGAAGCTCTTTTTATCCAAAGTTCTCCATCTAACTCAAATTTAGGAAAGTTTTTTGTGAAAAATGAAGGGAGTTTTATAGCATTTCCTGCTCTTGTTTGCATAGACTTACCACTCCAAAGCCCTCTTACGCCATCGAGTTTTTCGCTCATGAGATAATGGCTTAAATTTACATCTTTAAATGCTTTTTCATCATAAACTTTAAAAAGCAAAATATCTTTAGCAAAAAGAGAATTTAAAAAGAGAGTAAAGAGAAAAACAAGGCTTATAAAAAGCCTTGCAGTAAGATTAAAGTGCTTTTTTAGCAGCATCTGCGATTTTAGCAAAAGCAGCTGCGTCGTTCATCGCTAAATCAGCTAAAATTTTTCTATCAAGCTCAATGCCTGCTTTTTTAAGACCATTTATAAATCTTGAATAACTAATATCATTTAGTCTGCAAGCTGCATTGATACGCACTATCCAAAGACGACGGAAATCACGTTTTTTGCGGCGTCTATCACGATACGCATAAACCAAACTTCTTTCTAATTGTTCTTTAGCTTTTCTAAAGTGTTTGCGGCGACCACTATAAAAACCACGCGCAAGTTTTAAAACTTTTTTATGTCTACGGCGTCTTACAACACCTGTTTTTACTCTTGCCATATTTATCCTTTCACAAATTGGCGTTCGTTAAACGAATCTTGCCCTTTAAAATAAGGGGAGTTTGAATGACTTTCGTCAAAAACTAAATTTAAGCGAGCTTAAATTCCTAACATTTTTTCAACCGCTTTAACATTGGTTGAGTGAACATACTTAGAAGTGCGAAGATCACGCATTCTTTTAGCAGGTTTTTTAGTCAAAATGTGGCTTCTATAAGCAGCGCCTCTTTTGATTTTATTTTTACCTACTTTGAAGCGTTTAACAGCACTTTTAACGCTTTTCATTTTTGGCATGTGTATCCTTTGGATAAATTTTTTCATAAAAGAAAGCTATCATTTTACTACAACTATGCTTTAGAAAAATTAAATTCTAATTCTTCTTTTTTAATACATAAAGTTGTTCTTGTATATGCATAGAGCGCTTAGAAAGGTTTCTACTAGCTCTAAAGGCATTATATTTTTGCTCAAGTACAAAGCATTCTCCAAGACTTTGAAGTCTTTTTGTGAAATTTTCTTTTTTTACAAAACCCTCACAATTATAAGAAAGCAATACAATCTTAGCTTTTAAATCATTTATCAAATCAAACAAAGCATCTTCGGCTTTTTTTTCTTTGTTAAAAGCACTGCGGTTCCAGTCTTTTGGTATGCCAGAAACCTTTGAAATTTCCCTTGGCTTTTTATAATTAGCGATTAAATTTAACATAAAATAATTTGATCCATAAGGGTGCTGATTATAAGGTGGATCCAAATACGCCACATCAAAGCTATCAAGCTCTTTAGCTAAAATATTTGCGTCTTTTTGAAAAACCTCATATTCACAAGTAAAATTTGAAAAAATAGGCATTTTTAAAGCTATATCACCCTTTATACGACTAAGCGCATTTGCTCCATTTCCTCCAAATTTACCAATGCCATTTTTATCTTTATAAAAACCTTTAAAAACCCCACTTGTGTTTGCGTGCACACTTGCTTCATAGATAAGTGGTGCGATGAAGTATTTTTGTATATTACTTGGCAGGCTTGAAATTTTTTCTCGCATAGAGTCTAAATACATCGCATTTTTAAGCGTGTAAAAAACTCTTTCATTTTTTTGGATATGTTCATCATCATTTGGCGCATAAAGCTTACTTATAAAGCCTTTTTTGAGTTTTAAATCAGAAATTAAAAAATCATAATATTTTTGTAATTCTTGTAAAAATTGTGCATTTTGATTGCTTAAATAACACTCATTGATGATTTTAGAATAATCTTCCAAATCATTTGCCATAATAAAACTTGCATAAGGCCTCACAAAACGCGAAACTACCCCAGAGCCACTAAATACATCACAAAAACTAAATTTGTCTTTTTTAAGCTCATCTTGTGCGAATTTAAAGCCTTGATTTAAAAACTCAAGCAAGGATCTTTTATTACCAAGATAGGTTATGATTTGTTCTTTTAAAAAACGTGGGTTTTCTTTTTTATTATTCATTAAAAAATATAATACCTTAAAGATGTCTCAGCTATTTCTTTCATAATTTCAAACATTTCACCAATCTCCCATTTTTCTTCTCTAAAATACATACTAACAGGAGAAAAATAATTATGATCACTATTCCCATCGGCTTTAAAAATATAAGTTTTATTCAAATAATAAAATTCATTTAATACATTTAATTTTGCTAATACACTTTTTTGATCTGAAGCAAAATCACAACCCCATCCAAAACATACAAAAGGAGTTATTTTTTCATGATTTAACATGGCTTTGATACCTGTTAAATTTTTTCCCAATCTCTCTATTGCATTTCCTGTAGCTTGTCTATTTTTTCCTTCTTGTAACCTAATATCATTTGTCCCTTGTCGTTTTGCTTCAGCGATCAATAATACTTTTTTATATCCTGAAGGATTATTTAAAAACAAAACTCCTCCATCAGGTTTTATAAAATTATTTTCATATTCCATATCAAACTGAGCACGGATATTTGTTTCCTTTATACTATTAATCATAAAAGAAATATCGAGTTTATTTTCTATAGTAAGATAATATTGCTCTTTAGAAAAATTATCAATACCTCCAAATCTATTTTCTAAGTATAATTTAGTTTGTCTCATAGCCTCATCTATATTCAAATCATCATTTTTTGAATAAGTATTTTTTGGCATATGCTGACTTATGCTACTCCTTAAAGCTTCTCTTGGCATTTTATTTTTTCTTTTTAGGAGTTACTAGCATATTTACATAGCGTCCTTCGAGCAAAGGCTCTTTGTCTCTATCTGCTATATCTTCAACCATTTGCCAAATTTTTTCAAGCAACGCCACCCCTGCTTCAGGAGAGCCCATCTCACGACCTTTTAAAAACACTCTAAATTTAACATGCTTGCCTTGCTCTAAAAACTCACTTGCATGTTTGACTTTATAATTAATGTCATTTTGAGCGATTTTCACAGAAAGTTTGATTTCTTTTATATCAATAACTTTTTGTTTTTTCTTTGCTTCTTTTTGCTTCTTTTCTTGTTGATAACGGAATTTTCCATAATCCATTATCTTACATACAGGTGGTTTGGCTTCAGGGGCTATCATCACCAAATCAAGCCCTAGCCTATTTGCTATATCTAGCGCTTCATCACTACTAATAATGCCATAAACCTTGCCATCATCACCTATACATCTGATCTCATCTGCTTGAATTTCTTCATTTAGCAATACTTCTTTTTCTTTACTCAAAAGCGTACCTCACTTAATTTCTCCTTTGTTAGGGTTATAAATTCATCTAAAGTCATTGTTTTTTGTTCTTTTGCTCTTCTATCTCTTAAAGCCACACTTTTGTTTGCTACTTCTTCATCGCCTAAAACAAGTATCATAGGCACATGTGCTTTTTCGGCTGTGCGGATTTTTTTATTTAAGCTTTCATTTTTATTATACACTTCACTATCAATGCCAAGTTCTAAAAGTTTTCTTGCTATTTCTTTTGCATAATCATGATGATTTTGTGAAATAGGCACTATAACTACTTGAGTTGGTGCTATAAAAAATGGCAACTCACCCGCACAATGCTCTACTAAAATTCCTATAAATCTTTCAAAAGAACCTAAAATAGCACGGTGAAGCATTACAGGTTGTTTTTTCTCATTATCTGCGTCTGTGTATTCGAGTTTAAAACGACTTGGTAAGTTAAAATCTACTTGTATAGTTCCGCACTGCCATTTTCTTTTTAGTGCATCAGTGATTTTGATATCGATTTTTGGACCATAGAAAGCTCCACCACCCTCATCAATGCCATATTTTAAACCTTGCTCATCTAAAGCTTCTTTTAAAGCCTTTGTAGCTATATCCCAAATTTCATCATCGCCTATTGCTTTTGCTGGGCGTGTTGAAATTTCCATTTCATAATCAAATTCAAAAGCCTTCATCAAAGTATCAACAAAGCTTAGAATTTCTAAAACTTGTTCTTTTATCTGACTTGGCATACAAAAAATATGCGCATCATCTTGAGTAAATTCTCTTACCCTAAAAAGCCCGTGCAAAACTCCACTTTTTTCATGGCGGTGTACCACACCATATTCAAAAAATTTCAAAGGTAAATCACGATAACTTCTAACATCACTTTGATAAATTTTAATATGTCCTACACAATTCATCGGCTTAATGCCATATTCTTGCTCATCAATTTGCGTAAAATACATATTTTCTTTATAGTTTGCATAATGCCCACTAATTTTCCAAGCATCAGCTTTTAAAAGTTCAGGCCCACGCACAGGCTCATAACCTCTTAATCTATGTGCTTTATATAATAAATGCTCTAATTTGCTTCTTAATTTTGCACCATTGCTAAGCCATATAGGAAGCCCACCGCCTATTTCATCATCAAAGGCAAAAAGTTTCATTTCATTACCAAGTTTTCTGTGATCTCTTTTTTTAGCTTCTTCAATGATTTTTAAGTATTCATTTAAACTTTCTTTATCTGCAAAAGCAGTACCATAAATTCTTGTGAGCATTTCTCTTTTTTCATCACCACCCAAATACGCTCCCGCTACACGAGTAAGCTTGAAAAATCTTAAATATCTAGTATTTGGTACATGAGGTCCACGGCATAAATCTTCAAATTCACCTTGCTTATAAATACTTACTTTCCCATCAGGAATTCTTAGTAAAACTTCTTGTTTTAAATCATCATTAGCAAATTTTTCTTTAACCTCAGCCTTTGAAAGTTCGTATTTTATGATGTCTAGCTTTGCTTCTGCTAGTTCTTTCATTTTCTTTTCGATTTTGCTTAAGTCTTCTTCTGAAATCTTACTATCAACTCTAAAATCATAATAAAACCCATCTTCTATCACAGGCCCTACGAAAAATTTAGCCTCTGGATATAAACTTTTAATCGCTTGAGCCATTAAATGCGCACAAGAGTGGCGGATAACTTCTAAACTTTCTTTAGAGTTATCAAAATAAATCGGAATTAAATTTGTGTCATTGTTAAAACTTTGAGTATCTACCAAAGTTTCATTATTTGCATATGCAATTATATCTTTTGTCATTTCTACCCTTAACACTCACTAACCTTGTGAGCTTAAATTAAAATATAAGACTAATTTTAGCTATGAAAAACTTAAACTTTTTTTAAATAAAGGATATTTTTATATTTCAAACACCCGTTCTTGATATATCTAAAGCACCACTCATAAAAAGGTATAAAAATAAAAAACCTAAAATTATCCTATAAATTCCAAAAGGTATGAAGTTTATCTTGCTGATTAATTTTAAAAATATTTTTATTACCACAAAAGCCACTATAAAAGCTGTTACAAAACCTATGGCTAAAGGAATGAAATTATTCATATTGCTTAGAATTTGTGGTTCTTTATAAATACTATAAGCTGTTGCGATAATCATAGTAGGAATTGCAAGTAAAAATGAAAATTCAGAAGCCACTTTGCGATCAAGCCCAAGCAATAAGCCACCTATGATACTTGCTCCACTTCTTGAAGTACCTGGTATGATAGCAAGAGCTTGAGTTAAACCTATCAAAAAAGCTTGTTTATAACTTACCTCATCTAAAGAATGTATATCATAGTCTTTTTTTCTATGTTTAAGTTCTATAATGATAAAAATAATCCCACCAATGATTAACATAGTAGCCACGGTATAGCCATTAAATATTTCTTTTAAAAACTTATATGCTATAAAACCTACTCCACCTGCAGGCAAAAAGCCCACAGCAAGTTTTAACCAAATATCAAGTTTTTGAGTTAGTTTATCTTTGAAAATAAAAATCACCGCTAGTATAGAACCAAGCTGAATGATGATAAAAAAACTTCTCCAAAAATCATCTATATTTAAACCCAAAATTTCAGCACCTAAGATCATATGTCCTGTAGATGAAATAGGTAAAAATTCTGTCAGACCTTCAATGATTCCTAAAATCAAAGCATAGTAATAATCTAAATTCATTTTTTAAGTACTCTTCTTGCAAAAATTAGCATAATCGCTACAAAAACTACAAAACCTATAATCCCATCGTCTTTAAATGAAGTTGCAATAGCAAGTGGATCTTCAGCCCCACCTCTACTAATAGAAAGCACAGTTAAACCAGCTATTAACACTCCAAACAAACTCTCACCTACTATCAAACCAGAGGCAAATAAGGTTCCTTTTTGCTCATGCTCTTGAATGAGTTCTTTTTTATGAGCATTTTTAGCATATCTTTGCTCTAAACGCCTTTTGATTAAATACGCTAATAATCCACCTATAAACAAAGGCATAATAATAGCAGGTGGCAAATATATACCTATACCCACAGCTAAAGGTGGCAAAGACATATTTTTCTTTCTTAATAAACGATCGACGATAATTATACCAACGCCCACAAAAGCTCCCGCTATAATATAACTCCAATCGATATTAGCGTTAAAAATGCCTTGTGCTATAGTACTCATCAAATTTGCTTGTGGTGCAGCAAGTGCATTTGCCTCATCCATTCCTTCTCTTGGCATTGCACCCACAAAACCATAAGCTTGGTATAATAAATTTAAAACAGGAGCGATAGCTAAAGCTCCAAATACACAACCTATAATCAAAGAAACTTGCTGTTTCCAAGGAGTTGCACCTACTAAATAACCAGTTTTTAAATCTTGTAAATTATCATTAGAAATAGCAGCAGTTGCTAAAATAACACTAGTAGTAAATATAGCAAAAGCGATGGCAAATTTAGACATTAAAGGATCGCTAAATAAATCTACTTGATAACCCAAAAGTAAAATAATCAAAGAAGAAATTATAATCCCAATAAGCCCTATACCCGAAATAGGAGAAGATGATGAACCCACTAAACCTGCCATATATCCACAAGCAGAAGCTACAAAAAAGCCTATAAAAATAGCCACTAAAGCTCCTACTAAGGCAAAAAGAATTTGATAGCCACTTGCTAAATTTGAATCAGCCACAAAAGCGTAAAATGAAACAAACAAACCTATACACATAAGTACAAATAAACCCAACATAGCTTTTAAAGATAAATCCATATCTTTAGGATCTTGTGAAAGATTTAACGAGGTTTTTTTAAGCATATTTTTCATGCCATCATATACAGGTTTTGCAAGTTCTATTAAAGTCCATAATGCTGCTATGGCAATAGCTCCTGTGCCTATTAAACGCACCTTTTGAGCCCAAATTTGATTAGCTATATCAAGTGCACTTAAACTCGCGTCAAAACTTTCTTTAGCAGAAAAATATGGCACAAAAACCATCCAAGCAAGCACCATACCCACAAGCAACGCAACACCTCCGGCTATACCTACTAAGTATCCAGCACCCAAAAGCGCTACTGAATAGCCCATAGAAAAGCCAAAAGTCATTTTTTGCCAAATGAATGCAAAACTACTTCCACTTGAAAGTAGTTTAAAACCGCTTGAAAAAAGACTTATCACAGAAGCAAAAGCCACGCCAAGTGTGATTTCTTTTAAGCCTACTTTTCCTTTTTTATCGGCTTGATCTTTATTAGCTACTTTTAAAATTTCAGCAGCAGCTCTTCCTTCAGGATAAGCTAATTTACTCTCTACCACCATAGCTCTACGCAAAGGTATGGTAAAAAGCACGCCCAATCCACCCCCACAAAGACAGAGCATAAAAGTAAGCCAAAGTGGAAATTCAAACCAATATCCACACATAAAAAGACCTGGTATAACAAAAATCACAGCCGAAAGCGTACCTGCGGCTGAAACTTGAGTTTGAACCATATTATTTTCTAAAATATTAGAGTCTTTAAAGATTTTTAAAACGGCCATTGCAATCACAACAGCAGGAATAGAAGTAGAAAAAGTAAGACCAACTTTAAGCCCCAAATATACATTTGAGGCAGTAAAAATAATCGTTAAAATACTTCCTAGTATTATACCCCTAAGCGTAAGCTCCGGTAGTGAGTTTTTTGTATGCATTTTGTTTCTCCATTTTTATTGACAACCTTCACATTCTATAGTTCTATCAACCACATCATCATTTACTTTTTGACTATCAGGGCTTTCGCTTCTTAGATAATAAGTTGATTTAACACCTAATTCCCAAGCAAGTTGATAAATTTCATTTAAATATCCACCGCTTGCCTTATCTAAAGAAACAAAGATATTTAATGATTGACCTTGATCAATCCATTTACCACGAATCGCTGCTGCTTTTACTAAGATTTTTTGATCAAGCTCATAAGCAGGAGTATAATACTGCCAAGTATTAGCACTTAGATTTGGCACCACGGTTGGTATCATACCGCTTAAGTTTTGCTCAAACCATTTTCTTTTATATACAGGCTCAATTGTTTGAGTAGTGCCTACTAAAATAGAAATAGAAGAAGTTGGTGCTATAGCCATTAAATAACCATTTCTTATACCATCTCTTTTTAGTTTTTCTCTTAATTTTTCCCAATCACACTCACTTTGATCAAATAAACCTTCGCTTGCAGTAAGTTTTTTAGCATTTTCATTTGCTACATCAATTGGCACTATACCTTTACTCCAGTTTGATCCTTCAAAGTCAGGGTAGCTTCCTTTTTCTAAGGCTAAATTTGAGCTAGCTAAAATAGCCTCATAGCTAATCATTTCCATAATGCGATCAATTTTTTCAAAATGTTCATTAGAACCCCAATAAATTTGAGCTTCAGCTAACATTTGCGCTTCACCCATCACACCAAGTCCTATAGCGCGTGATTTTAGGTTGGTATTTTTAACCTTTACATGAGGATAAAAATTTAAATCAATCACATTATCAAGCATTCTTATCGCTGTTGGCACTACTCTTTGAATATCTTCTTTGGTATTGATTTTACTTAAATTTATACTTGCAAGATTACAAACTGCGGTTTTTCCTTCGTTTTTGTATTTTTCTACTATATAGACTTTTTTACCGTTAATACTATCTAAAGTAGAAACTTTTTTAGCAAGCTTTTTATATCCTCCATCTATTGTAAGCTCTTCATCCTCATCTAAATGAAGTTCTGTTTTATCATCAAATACGATTTTGATTTGATAATAATTTGGTTCTGTATTTTGAAAAATTTCTGTACATAAATTTGAACTTCTTATAATTCCTGCGTGAGAATTTGGATTTGTTCTATTTGCACTATCTTTAAAACACAAAAACGGCAAGCCACTTTCAAAATAAGATAAAAGAATTTTTTTCCAAAGCTCTTTAGCATCAACAATTTCTTTGACTATGCTTTCATCTTTTTCAAATTCTTCATATTTTTTCTCAAATTCTTCACCGTATAAATCACACAAACTTGCTGTATCAGCAGGATCAAAAAGCGTCCATTTGTCATTTGCTCTTACTCTTTTCATGAACAAATCATTAATCCACAAAGCAGGGAAAAGCTCATGCGCTCTTCTTCTTTCTTCACCTGAGTTTTTACGCAAATCTAAAAAGTCATTAATATCCATATGCCAAGGTTCAATATATACAGCAATTGCACCTTTTCTAGTACCAAGTTGATCAACAGCTACTGCTATATCATTGGTGATTTTTAAAAATGGTATGATCCCACCTGCTGCATTTTTATGCCCATCTATGCTTCCACCCATAGCACGCACCTTAGACCAATCCCAACCTATACCACCGCCAAATTTAGATAAAAGTGCCATTTCTTGATAAGAATCAAAAATCCCTTCTATATTATCAGGCGTGCTTCCTATATAACATGAACTTAATTGATGTCTTGTGGTTCTTGCATTTGAAAGGGTTGGGGTTGCAAGCATTACTTCAAAAGTTGAGATTAAATCATAAAATTTCTTAGCCCAAGTTTGAGAATCTAGCTCATTTTGCGCTAAAAACATCGCAATAGCCATAAACATTTGTTGTGGTAATTCTATAGGCATACCCTTAGAATCTTTAATCAAATATCTATCATACAAAGTTTTTATACCAAGATAAGTAAATTGTAAATCGCGCTCTGGCTTGATATAAGTATTAAGATCATCTAAATCATATTTTTCTTTTAAGCCGATTAAAATCCTACCTTCTTTTTCACCTTTTTCAAGGTATTCTCTTAAATGTTTATAACCACTATAACCACTTACTTTTTTATACAAATCATATAAAAATAATCTTGCAGCAACAAAGGTCCAATTAGGTCTATCAATATCTATTTTATCTACTGCTGTTTTTATAAGAGTTTGTTGGATTTCTTCTGTTGTTATGCCATCGCGAAATTGAATTTTTGCATCTACTTCAAGCTCGCTTTGACTAACATTTTCTAAATTTGCCACCGCGTCGGTGGTATATTTTTTAATCTTGGAAACATCTAACTCTTCAGTTCTACCATTTCTTTTTAATACTTTCACTCACAACCCCTAGTTTATTATTTAAAAGTTCTTGCAAAAATTTTATCTACATTTTTGGTATAGTAGTTATAATCAAAGCAATTTCTAATATCTGCTTCACTTAAAGACTTTTTCAAATCCTCATCAGCTAATAAAGCTAGCAAAAACAAACTCTCACCTTTTTCATTTAACGCAGGCTTGCCATTTTGCAAATCAGCCCAAACTTTCATAGCATTTCTTTGAACGATCTTGTAAGCTTCTTCTCTACTTATACCTTTAAATGGAAGTTCAAGCAACACTCTTTGAGAAAATACAAGCCCTCCGGTTAAATTTAAATTTTTCATCATATTTTCTGGATACACCAAAAGCTTTTCTATCACACCGCATAATCTTGCAAGCATAAAATCAGTCGTGATAAAAGCATCAGGCAATACAAATCTTTCTACACTAGAATGTGATATATCTCTTTCGTGCCACAATGCTACATTTTCTAAAGCAGGTGTTACATAAGCTCTTATCATCCTGCAAAGACCGGTGATATTTTCACTCAAAACAGGATTTCTTTTATGAGGCATAGCTGAGCTTCCTTTTTGTCCTTGAGAAAAATATTCTTCAGCTTCATATACTTCTGTTCTTTGAAAATGGCGGATAGCAACAGCAATTTGCTCACAACTTGAAGCTAAAATAGCTAAAGCCGAGATAACCTGTGCGTAACGATCTCTTTGTATAATTTGGTTTGAAACTGGTGCTGGCTTTAAATCTAAATTTTTACAAACTTCTTCTTCAAATTCAAGCGGAGCATGAGCAAAATTTCCCATAGCACCGCTGATTTTTCCATAGCTAATCACTTCTTTTGCATGAATGATTAAATCTTTTGCATGAACTAGCGAATCATACCAAATAGCCAAAACTAAGCCAAAAGTTATAGGCTCTCCATGAATTCCATGACTTCTTCCTACCATTAAGGTGTTTTTATGCTCATACGCTCTTGTTTTAATCGCTGCTAAAACTTGATCTAAATCTTGCAAGATTAGTTCTAAACTATCTTTAATCTGCAAAGCAACTGCAGTATCAATACAATCTGAACTTGTCATCGCATAATGCACAAAACGACTTTCCTCGCCTAAACTTTCACTTACACTAGTTAAAAAAGCGATAACATCATGTTTGGTAGTTTTTTCTATCTCATCTATTCTTGCTATATCAAATTTTGCATTTTTTATAATTTTTTCACAATCATCATCTTTAATAAGACCAAGTTTATTCCACGCTTTCACAGCAGCTAATTCCACTTTTAACCATGCATCATATTTTGCTTGCATGTCCCATTTTTTAACCATGATTTCTCTACTATATCTTTCAACCATTTTCAAGACCTTTTTTTATATAATTTTTATGAAAAAAAATAGTTTGAATTTTATTATAAATTACCTAAGAAAGTTATTAAATGGCATATATAAAAAAGAAACTAGCAAATAATGGAAAAAAGGCATTTAGACTACTTATGGATGAGTTAAAAATCTCTATGCGTGAAGCGCAAAAACTCATTGATAAAAAAAGACTATTTTGTAATGGAAATTTGGTAGAAGAAAAAAACAAATTTTTAGATGGCTTAGTGGAATTAATCGTATATGAAAATAACCCTAAAGGATTGGAAATAGTTTATGAAAATGAAGATTTTGCTGTAGTAGAAAAACCAAGCGGGGTACTAACTCATCCTAATGGACGCAATTGTACTTATAGTCTTTGTGATGAAATTTGGCATTTATGGGGTGAAAAAGCTTGCGTAGCTCATAGATTAGATAAAGAAACAAGCGGACTTTTACTCATAGCTAAACATAAAAATGCACAAATTGAGTTAAAAACCATGTTTGAAAAAAGATTAGTGCAAAAAAGCTATCTTGCTCTAGTAAAAGGAAAAACTAAAAAAGAATTTATAGTAGATAAAAGTATGGATTTGGCTAAAAACTACGACACAGTCAAAACTAGAATGTATATTTGTGAAAATGGTAAAGAAGCCTTAACGCAATTTTACACTTTAGAATATTTTGAAAATTTAGATACTAGTTTAATTTTAGCTAAACCTCTAACAGGCAGACAACACCAAATAAGACTACATTTGTTTCATGTGAAACATAAAATTTTAGGTGAACCTTTATATGGTTTAGAAAAAACACAAATAGAGCAAATATTAGATGGAAAAATGAGCGATATAAAAAGAGCTCAAATCACAGGTGCTAAAAGACTGCTTTTACACTCTTTTAGCTTAGAATTTACATATAAAAATCAAAAATTTTTGATACAATCTCAAAAAGATATAAAAGATGAGTTTTTAAAGGAAATAATACAATGAAAGAAAATATTTCTATTGGATACTTTTGTCCTCATAATATCGGAGATATGGTTGCTAGTTTAGATATGCTATATGCAATTAAATATATTTACCAAGCAAATATAACAGTTTTTTGCAGAAAAAACACCGAGTCCATTTTAAAAAATTTTAATTTTATTGATCATATAGAACTAATTGAAAAAATTGATGAAAATATTATCGATCAAATCAATAAATATTCACTAGATTATTTAATATCATTTCATGCAAAATCTTTTTTAATTAAACTTCTTATAAAAACAAACACAAAAAATATTATTGTAAAAGCAAAATTTGTTAGTATATTTTCTTTTAAATGTAAAACTATCTTTACAAGTATAACAAAAAGATTTTTTAAAAATAGAAGTGATAGAGATAGAATGTTATATTATGCTAGAAAAATAGATCCTAAAAAATTTGATAAATGCATAAAAAAATCAATTTTGATACCACTATAAAAACATTAGATGAAAATAAAGATATTGTTAAAAATTATCTTCAAGAAAACAATATTAAAAATTTTATCATTATAAACCCTTTTAGCATTACAGTAGATTTTACACTAAACCTAGTTTCATTTTTTAATCTCATAGAAAAAATTCGATTTTCATATCCAAATATAAATATTATTATTCCAACTTATAATGATATTCATGACACTTTTATAAGAAGTGTTAAACAATATAATATAAATCTTTTATCAGAAATTTATATTTTTAAAAACAATGATGATATTTTAAATTTAGTAGAACTTATATCTCAATCAAAATGTATTATTAGCCCTAGTACAGGCCCAATTCATATTGCAAGCAATATAAAAATCCCTAGTATTGGATTATATCCTAAAAAGGATAGTATATTTTGGCCAACATACAACAAAGACTATGTTTTTATCGATAAAAAATGCAATGAATTATTATGTCATGAAATAGATAAAATTATAACAGATGTCATTGATAGATTAAAAAAATATATCAATTAATCATTTATCTTCATTTTTTAATACATAAATAATTCCACCAAGTCCTATGATCACCACTATGCTTATAAAAATAAGCTGTGCTATATCTAAAAAAGTCATTGTTTACTCTGCCTTTCTTTAAGCTGTCCGCATGCAGCTGAAATATCAAGTCCTTTACTTTCTCTTATCGTACAAGTAACACCTTTGGCGCTTAAATAATCTTGAAATTTAACCGCATTTTCAACACTTGGTCTTTTATATAAACTTCCTTCATGTGGATTAAAAAGTATTAAATTCACTTTAGCTTTTATACCATTTAAGAGCTTCACTAGTTCTTTGGCATGCTCTATTTTGTCATTTATCCCATCGATTAAAAGATATTCAAACATCACTCTTTTACGTTGATCTATAGGAAAACTTCTCACCGCTTCCATAATGCTTGCTATATTATAAGCTTTATTAATGGGCATTAATTCACTTCTAAGCTCATCATTTACAGCATGGAGCGAAATAGCCAAAAGCACACCCAAATTCATTTCTCCAAGCTCTTTGATCTGTTTTGCTAAACCACTTGTACTTATAGTTTGTCTTCTAGGGCTTATTGCTAAAGCATCATTATCTGCTAAAATTCTAACTGCCTTAGAAACATTTTTAAGATTATCCAAAGGTTCACCCATACCCATATAGACTATGTTAACTCTTCTTTCATAAGGTATGTTGTTATATTTTTTAATCCACAAAATTTGTCCTACTATTTCTCCTGCACTTAAATTTCTTTTCAAACCGCCTTTAGCAGTCAGACAAAAACTACACCCACTTTTACACCCCACTTGCGAGGAAACGCAAATAGTATATCTTGCATGTTTGATGATTTTTCCATTTTCATCTACAAGTTCTTCTTTCATAGGTAGCAAAACAGCTTCTATTTTTTTACCATCTAAAAGTTCAAAAAGATATTTTATACTACCATCTTTGCTTTTTTCATCTTTCACACATTTTAGAGGTGAAAAATGAAAATTTTCTTGCAAGTACACTCTAAAATCTTTTGGCAAAGACGACATTTGTAAAAAATCGTCTGCATATTTTTTATATACCCATTCAAAAATTTGCTTTGCTCTAAATTTTGGCTGGACTAAATTTTCTAATTCTTCTTTAGTAAAATCTAATATATTTTTTAATTCACTCAATTTTTTTCCTATATAAGTTTTTTATCTAACAAAAAATCTTTTAATAATTCTTTTGCCTTTTGGTGATTTTTTAAAAAATCCTCATGTGCAAATTCATTACAAAAATTTGTCGCACATAAATAACAAATTCCTTCTATCCCTTGCATTTTTGCACAAGAAAGCACTGCGTATGCTTCCATATTTTCTATATGTACGCCTTTTTTAAAAAATTCTTGGGCGATATTTTCATCTTTGCAAATATAATTTGAAGAATTAATCATAGTTTCATGTGAAACATTTAATCTAATCTCATTTGCTATAGGCGTATAAAAACTATCAAATAAATCTGCGTATTCTAAATTCGCTGCGTTAGAACTTTCATAAATATCTAGAATTTTTCCTTCTTGGTAAATTCCACATGTACCTATAAAAATCACTCTATCTACTTTTACTTGACTTAAAATTTTACCTAAAGAAAAAGCAGAATTAACCAAACCTATACCAATACTTTGTGCAAATTTAAAATCCTCATTTCCTCCTGCACATACTATAAGATTTTTCAAAAATTAACCTTTATAAAAAATAATTCAAATTTTATCTAATTAGCGCTTAAAATAATGCTATAATTAATATTTTTTAGATAAAATAAATTTATGATAAAAGCAAAAAAACATTTTGGGCAAAATTTTTTATGTGATAAAAGCGTGGTAGATAAAATCATCCAAGCCATACCCAAAGATACTAAAAATATAGTTGAGATTGGGCCTGGCTTAGGTGATTTAACGCAAGAACTTTTGAAAATCCCACAAGCTCATATTAGAGCTTATGAGATTGATAAAGATTTGATTCCTATTTTAAATAAAAAATTTCAAAATGAGATTGAAGGTGGAAATTTTGAGCTTATTCATCAAAATGCAAGTGATGCTTTTGATCAAGGAAGTTTAAGCGATAAAGAGTACTTTTTGGTAGCAAATTTACCATATTATATTGCTACAAATTTGATTTTAAAAGCCCTAGAAGATCAAAATTGTCTTGGGCTTATAGTAATGGTGCAAAAAGAAGTGGTACAGAAATTTTGTGCAAATGAAAAAGAAAGTAATTTTTCGGCTTTAGGGGTGCTTTGTGCATTGATATGCCAAAGACAAATGCTTTTTGATATACAACCACAAAGCTTTAATCCTCCACCAAAAGTTACTTCAGCTGTAATGAAGTTAATAAAAACTACTCATTATCAGCAAAAATGTGAAAATATAGAAGCTTTTAAAGAATTTCTTAGAGCTTGTTTTCAAAATCCTAGAAAACAACTCTTATCTAATTTTAAAAATAAAAAAGAAAAAATTTTAAAAGCATTTGAAGCACTAAATCTCTCTTCTACCTCAAGAGCTCATGAAATTAGCGTTGATTCATACCTTAAAATTTATGACTATTTAAAGGATGACTATGAGCGAAGAAAACAAAACTCAAGAGCAAAATAAAACTAAAAGATTTAATAAATTTAGAAACAAAAGAAAAAAAGATTCACAAAATCAAGAGCAAAATAGTGAAAATAAAAACGGAACAAAAATAGAAAATACTCAAACTGAAGCTAGTGAAGAAAAAAAGAAAAAGAAAAAAAATAGAAATTTACCTTCTAAATTAAGTGGCAATGAAGAATGGCAAATAGAACTTGCTAAAAGCATAGAAGCTAATAAGATCATGCATGAGCTAAGACTTCACCCTTTAAAACACAATAATTCAAGTGAACATAAAATTCGCATTACACCTTTGGGTGGGCTTGGAGAAATCGGTGGAAATATCACTGTTTTTGAAACTAATAACGATGCGATTATTGTTGATATAGGTATGAGTTTTCCAGATGGAACTATGCATGGAGTAGATATTATCATACCTGATTTTGACTATATAAGAAAGATAAAAAATAAAATTCGTGCTATCATCATCACTCATGCTCATGAAGATCATATCGGTGCTGTGCCATATTTTTTCAAAGAATTTCAATTTCCTATCTATGCAACACCTTTAGCACTAGGTATGATTTCAAATAAATTTGAAGAGCATGGTTTAAAAGCTGAGCGTAAATGGTTTAGGCCAGTAACTAAAAGACAAATTTATGAAATAGGTGAATTTAACTTAGAATGGATCCATATAACACACTCTGTTATTGATGCTTGTGCTTTAGCTATAAAAACTAAAGCAGGGACTATCATACACACTGGTGATTTTAAAATAGATCAAACACCAATTGATGGCTATCCAACAGACTTAAATCGTTTAGCATATTATGGCGAAGAAGGTGTACTTTGTCTTTTAAGCGATAGTACAAACTCGTATAAAGAAGGCTATACAAAAAGTGAAAGCTCCGTAGGGCCTACTTTTGATCAAATTTTTGCCAAAACTAAAGGTAGAGTAATCATGAGCACTTTCAGTTCTAATATCCACCGCGTATATCAAGCTATTAGCTATGGTTTAAAATACGGCAGAAAAGTGTGTGTTATAGGGCGTTCTATGGAAAGAAATCTCTATACCACTATGGAACTTGGCTATATCAAGCTTGATAGAAAAATTTTCATTGATGCTGATGAAGTAAGCAAATACAAAGACAACGAAGTGCTAATTGTCACCACAGGAAGTCAAGGTGAGACTATGAGCGCTTTATATAGAATGGCAACTGATGAACATAAATTCATCAAAATAAAACCAAGCGATCAAATCATCATTTCAGCTAAAGCAATACCAGGTAATGAAGCAAATGTTTCTGCTGTGCTTGATTTTCTTTTAAAAGCAGGGGCTAAAGTAGCTTATCAAGAATTTAGCGAAATTCATGTAAGCGGACATGCTAGTATAGAAGAGCAAAAACTCATGCTAACTTTGGTAAAACCTAAATTTTTCTTACCAGTGCATGGAGAGTATAATCATATCAATAAACACAAAGAAACTGCTCTAAAATGTGGCATACCTGAAAGAAATATCTACTTAATGAGTGATGGGGATCAAGTAGAGCTTTGCCAAAAATACATCAAACGCGTAAAAACAGTTAAAACAGGAAAAGTCTTTGTAGATAATCAAATCAACAAACAAATCGCAGATGATGTGGTAATTGATAGACAAAAACTAGCAGATAGTGGTATAGTTGTCATCATCGCCCAGCTTGACAAAGCAAGTAAAACACTGATTAATAAACCAAGAGTATTTAGTTATGGCTTGGTAGCTGATAAACAAGATGGAGCATTCTCAAAAGAAATGAGTGATGTTTTAAGTCAATTTTTCCCAAATGTAAAAGATGAAATTTTAGATAATCCAAAAGTTTTAGAAGCTCAAATTAGACAAGTACTAAGAAAACATATTTTTAGAAAAATCAAAAAATATCCAACCATAGTACCAACTATTTTTGTGATGTAAAGAAAAATTATGAGAATTAATAAATTCATCTCACATAATAGCAAATATTCTCGCCGTGAGGCTGATGAGCTAATCAAGCAAGGCTTAGTAAAAATCAATAAAAAAACAGCCTTACTAAGTGATAGCGTAAATGCTGAAGATAAAGTTTTTATCAATGGTAAAAAACTCCATAAAAAAACACAATTTTCAGTCATTATTTATCACAAACAAAAAGGTGAAATAGTTAGTAAAAAAGATGATAGAGGTAGAAAAACCATCTATCATACTTTACCAAAACAATTTAGCACTTGGCTTAGTGTAGGAAGGCTTGACTTTGCAAGCGAGGGATTGCTTTTGTTAACTGATTCACCTGTGATAGCCCATGCGCTTATGCATAGTGATTTAGAAAGAGAATATTACTTAAAAGTAAAAGGTAATATAGATAAAAATGTTATCGAAGCTATGCAAAATGGCTTAGAAATTCAAAATGAAAAAAAAGGGGCTCATGCTAAAACCAAAATAACCTCAATGAGTTTTGCTCCATTTTTAGGCTTTGAAATTTTTGGCTCAAGTGGTGGCTATACGAAGCTAAAAGTAATCATTAATGAAGGTAAAAATAGAGAACTAAGACGCTTTTTTGGGCATTTTGATTTAGAAGTGATGGATCTTAAAAGAGTAGCTTTTGGAGCATTAGATCTTGGTATGTTAAAAGCAGGAAAATATCGTTATTTGGAAAATGGTGAGTACGAAAAACTACGCGATTTTTTAAAGACAAATAATATAAAATATTAAATTCACATTATTTCCACAAAGAATTTTTATAATTTTTCAAAATATTTAAAAAAGGAAAAATTAATGAAAATTCTAACTACTCTTTTTAGTGTAATTATGGTTTTTATTGCAGTCACACATGAAGAAACTCTTGCGGAAAAATTAGAAAATCAATGTCAAGATCAAAAATCTTGCATAGTAAAAGCCATGAATATGATTAATTGATACTTTAAAATTACTTAAATTAATTAAATTTTAATTTTAATCTTGTATAATTAGCAATTTAATTTATATAAAAAAGGAAAATTATGGCAAACCATAAATCTGCTGAAAAAAGAGCAAGACAAACTATCAAAAGAACTGAAAGAAATAGATTTTATAGAACAAGATTAAAAAACATTACAAAAGCGGTTCGCGAAGCAGCAGCAAACAATGACAAAGAAGCTGCACAAAATGCACTAAAAGTAGCTAATAAAAGCATTCACGCTATGGTAAGCCGTGGATTTTTGAAAAAACAAACTGCATCACGCCGTGTGAGTAGATTAGCATTATTGGTAAATAAATTAGCATAATTTTTAATGTTAGCTGATAAACTCAAACCTTTTTTAGCACGCTTTGATGAGTTAAATACTCTTCTTAGCGATGTTAATATCTCTAATGATATTTCTAAAATGACAGCTCTATCTAAAGAGCAAAAGAATTTAGAACCCATAGTAGAAAAAGCAAAAGAATACCTTAAAACTTTAGATGAAATCGAAGAAAATAAAATTCTTTTATCTGATGCAGAACTAGGGGAGCTTGCAAAAGAAGAGCTTAAAAATCTCGAAGTCTTAAAGCCACAACTTGAAGAAGAATTAAAAATTCTTTTATTGCCTAAAGATCCAAACGATGATAAAAATATATTTTTAGAAATTCGTGCTGGAACAGGAGGAGATGAAGCTTCTTTATTTGTTGGAGACTTAGTAAAAGCCTACATACGCTATGCTGAAAATCGTGATTACAAATACGAAATCGTAAGTTCTAGCGAGGGTAGTGTAGGGGGATTTAAAGAAATTATCATTCTCATCAAAGGAAATGGAGCTTATTCAAGATTAAAATACGAAGGTGGAACGCACAGAGTTCAAAGAGTACCTGAAACAGAATCTCAAGGTAGAGTTCATACTTCAGCTATTACAGTGGCTATTATGCCAGAAGTTGATGATGTTGAAATTCAAATCAATCCAAATGATTTAAAAATCGATGTAATGCGTAGTAGCGGTCATGGTGGACAAAGTGTTAATACCACAGATAGTGCTGTAAGAATTACTCATATTCCAACAGGTATAGTTGTAGTAAATCAAGATGGTAAAAGCCAGCATAAAAACAAAGAAAGTGCTATGAAAGTCTTAAAAGCAAGACTTTTTGAAATGCAAGAACAAGAACGCTTAGCTAAAGAAAGCGAGGCAAGAAAATCACAAGTTGGAAGTGGCGATAGAAGTGAGCGCATACGCACTTATAATTTCCCTCAAAATAGAATTAGCGATCATAGAATAAATCTTACTTTATATAGACTTGATGCGATTTTGGAAGGTGGTCTTTTTGATGAGATCATCGAGCCATTAATCGCTTATTACCAAGCAGAAGCTTTAAAACAAGAAAATTTATAATTTCTTGTTTTAATTATTACTTGCTAATAAAATTCTATATTGTTTTTTATCCACATTTATCAAAAGAGAAGCAAGTTTAAAAGCTCTGAATTTTTCCATTATAAAAAGATCTTTACTATCTTTTAAAACTATAGCAACTAAATTTTTCATCACTTTATCAAGCCAAATATTTTTATATTTGTCATTTGCTGAATGATACCTTCCAATAGCATTCCAACTAAAGCCATGTTTTTGTATAATCTCATGAAGTAATCTCGCTGCTATGTCAATATTTACACTAGCTTTTACAATCTCACTCTCACTAATCCCATAGCGTTTTAAATGAATGCTATTGATTTGCATTAAGCCATAATCTCTTGTTTGATTTTTATTTTTGCTAGTGATATTATGCTTATAAGCTGCATTTTCTGTTAAAGCTATGGCTTTGAGTAAAGCCGTCGGTATATTGTACTTTCTAGCTGCAGTTTTAAAGTCTTTATCGTACTTATAAAAATCTTCAGGTATATAAGTATCGCCTATAAAAATTTTTGTATCAAAAGCAAAAGTAAAATTAAAAAATACTACTAACAATAAAAAATTTTTTAACATTTTACTCCTTTATATTACTTATACTATAGCAAATTTATAAACTATATAGCTAAGTTAATGAATTATCTAAGAATTTCTTTTATAGTAAGTTGTGGGGTGATTAATCCTCTAAAATTATTTTTAGAAACACTAGCTATAAGATCAATGCTTTCTCCAAGTTCTGGCTCATAGTCAAAATTAAAAAATAAAGCTTCTAGAGTTTTATTTCCTTGAGTTAAAATAAGCTTCATATGATTTTCATCTTTACCTAGCTTTCTTTTATTTTTTACAAAAAGCTTATCAAATTTAAAATATGGCCTTGGATTTTTATGCCCAAAAGGCTCAAAAAATTCTAATATCTCTAAAAGTTCAAAATCAACTTCATTTGGATCAATACTACCCAAAACCTCATCAGTATTATAAAAATCATCTTTAGGGATATTTTGACAAATTTCATAAAGTCTACTTTTAAAAACACCAAATTTTTCAAGCTCTACTAAAACTCCAGCTGCACCTTTATGTCCACCATAGCTTAAAACAAATTCTTTAGCTTGTTCTATAACATTTAAAATATCTATCCTACCCACACTTCTAACGCTAGCTTTAGCCTTTTGCTCACATTCTGAAAAAACAAAGGCAGGTTTGTTAAAATGCTTTGCCAAACGACTTGCAACTATACCCAAAACACCTTCATGCCAATTTTGGCCATTGACAATAATCACAGGATCATTTTCATCAACTTGTTCTAAACACTGCTTAAAAAGCTCACGTTCTTCATCTTTACGGCTATTATTATAAGTAATGATTTGTTCTAAATAACCCATAACCTCATCAATATTTTTAGAATGTAAAAATTTATAAGAAATAATCGCATCATCCATTCTTCCTGCACTATTAATCAAAGGTGCGATTAAAAAGCTGATATTATCAAGTTCAAATTTATCCTTACCAAAATACTGCTTAATCGCTTTAAATGCCACACGCTTTGAATCATTAATACACTCTATACCTTTTCTAACTAAGGCTCTATTTAAATCTCTAAGCTCCATCATATCTGCGATAATTGCAATTGATAAAAGCTCTATAAATTTACACATATTGTAATTAATCTTACACACTTCTTTTATCGCAGCGACTAAATACCAAGCCACTTGAGCTCCACAAATTTCAATATCAGGAAAATCACAATCTTGTTGTTTAGGATTAATGATCGCATAAGCTTTTGGTAAAGTAGCTGGAGGCATATGATGATCAGTGATGATTAAATCAATTCCTTTTTGCAAACAAAGCTCTGCTGCATCAAAAGCTGCTATACCATTATCTACAGTGATGATTAAATCTACTCCATCAAGTTCATTGATGATTTCTTCATTTAGACCATATCCATCTTTAAAACGATTTGGAATTTTTACCACATAGTCATATCCGATATCATCAAAAAATTCAGATAAAATCACACAAGAAATCACCCCATCTACATCATAATCCCCAACAATAGCAAGCTTTTGATTTTTTTCAATCGCTTCTTTGATACGTAAAGCACCCTTATAGACATCTTTTAAACAAGATGGCATAGGTAAATCACAAAGCTTTACATGCGTATCGTTGATAAAACGCTGGTGTAAAATTTCTTTTATTTTGGCTTTATTTAGCATGATTTGTTAAAGATGCCTTGATAAAAGAAAAAATAGCTGGATTAACCCTAACTAAGCGTGAAGTAAATTCAGGGTGAAACTGCACTGCTAAGAAAAATGGATGATCTTTAAGCTCCACAGCCTCAACTAAACCTTCATTTTCCCCACTTATAATAAGCCCATTTTTCTCAAACATTTCTTTGTATTTTGGATTGGCTTCATAGCGGTGGCGGTGGCGTTCTTTTACGCTTTTTTGATTATCATAAACCTTACTTAAAAGTGTATTTGGCTTGATATGACACTCATAAGCCCCAAGACGCATAGTTCCACCAAGTGGAGTTTTACTTGTTCTAATTTGCTTTTCCCCACTTGCGTCAATAAATTCATCAATCAAAAAGATGATAGGATTTTTACAATTTGGATTAAACTCATGAGAATTTGCATCTTCAAGTTTTAAAACATTGCGTGCAAATTCCACTAAAGAAAGCTGCATACCCAAACAAATTCCTAAAAATGGAATTTTATTTTCTCTTGCATATTGTATGGCTTTGATTTTTCCTTCTACCCCACGATAACCAAAACCACCTGCTACTAAAATCCCACTTACATCTTTAAAACTTTCTTCGATATTTGCATTTTCTAATTTTTCACTATCGATCCATTTTAAATTTACTCTCGCATCAAGTGCTGCACCTGCATGGATAATGGCTTCTGTTAAACTTTTATAGCTTTCTTTTAAATCTACATATTTTCCTACAAAAGCAATGCTAAGTTCATTACTTGGAGCGATGACTCTTTTTACTAAAGAATCCCATTCATTCATATTTGGCTTTAAATTTTGAAGATCTAATAAACTTGCAATAGAGTTTAAAATATCTTGTTTTAAGAAATTTAGTGGAATTTGATAAATACTAGCTGCATCCACACTTTCTATAACACAATTTTTTTCAACTCCACATGAAATTGCGATTTTGTCTTTTAACTCTCTATCTAAAGATTTTTCACTTCTACAAATAATCATATCAGGGCTTATACCTATACGGCGTAATTCTCCCACACTATGTTGAGTTGGTTTTGTTTTAAGTTCTCCTGCTGCTTTGATAAATGGCACTAAAGTTAAGTGAATATTAATAGCATTATATTTACCTACTTCAAGCTTTAAAGCTCTAATGGCTTCTAAAAATGGTAAACCTTCTATATCTCCTACTGTGCCGCCTATTTCAACGATTAAAATATCTTTATCAACTCCAGCCTTTTTAATGCGATCTTTTATCTCATCAACTATATGAGGGATTACTTGTATAGTTTTTCCTAAGTAATCTCCTCTTCTTTCTTTTTCTATAACACTTTGATAAACTCTACCTGTTGTGAAGTTATTATCCTGAGATAAGCTCTCATTTAAAAATCTCTCATAATGTCCTAAGTCTAGATCTGTCTCAGCTCCATCATCTGTAACAAACACTTCTCCATGCTCTAAAGGACTCATCGTACCAGGATCTACATTGATATAAGGATCTGCTTTTAAAATACTTACTTTTAAACCTGAATTTTTTAAAATCGTAGCTATAGAAGCCGCTGCTATACCTTTTCCTAATGAGCTTAAAACACCACCGGTTACAAAAATATACTTAGTTTGTTTTAATTTCATAAAATAACCTTAATTTCTTTTTTTGAAATTATAACGAATAAAAAATTTTATTTTTATAAACATTTGTGTAAAATTCAATTATTTTTGAAGGAATTTTTCGATGAAAATCACATTATTAAACCATACTCCACTTTCTGTATGCTCTCATGCGACAAGAACATGTTGGCAAAGTTTTGACAAAGGCGATTGTGGTGGCGAAAAAGATAAAGAATTAATAGATCGTGTGGGAAATAAATTCAAACATGCTTCAACCTTAGAGCATTTAAACTATACTTTTTATATACAAGGTATTTCAAGAGCATGCTTACAAGAAGTTGCAAGACACCGCCATACTAGTCCTAGTGTAAAAAGCACAAGATATACTTTAAAAGAACTAAGAAATGAAAGTGAATTTAAAGAAAATGACTTTGAAAATGCTAAAAGATACTTGGTATTAACTGGAAATGAAGTAGTAGATAATGCAAGTATTAAAGCTTTAGAAAATTTGCGTTTGATTTTGCAAAATAGCATTAGTTTAGACATAGCAAAATACTGCTTACCAGAAAGCTATAAAACAGAATTAACTTTAACGATTAATGCAAGAAGTTTGCAAAATTTTATTACTCTAAGAAGCTCAAAATCAGCTCTTTGGGAGATAAGACAACTCGCAAATGCTTTATTTGAAAATTTGCCTGAGGAACATCAATTTATTTTTAAACATTGTGTTTATCAAGAAGAAAATTCCCAAGATTGATTGGGAATTTTTACTATATTTTTTTAAGAAATTCAGTTTTTAAAACAATCACACCAAATTTATCTACTTTAGCTTCAATTTCAGTGTCTTTGTTTGTAAGTTTAATATTTTTTATAGTCGTGCCACGCTTTAAAGTAGTGCTTGCACCTTTAACCTTTAAATCTTTCACAACACTTACACTATCACCTGCATTAAGCTCAGTTCCATTTGCATCTTTTGGCATATATTCTCCTTAAAATTTATAAGTATATCCTAGATATAAACCATAATTTGTTTGTTTAGGATCATAAAAGTTTGAACCTACCATATTTTGATAAAAATTTCTTGTATTGTAATGAGTTTGCTCAGCTTTAAAACCAAACTCAATTTCATTTGCTTGATTTAACTCATATAAAGCACCGATTTTTGCCCCATACGTATAACCATCAAAGTCTTGAGATAAAGATAAAAAGCTTGTTTTTAAAGTCATATCCGTTCTTGCATAACCACCATATACACCTAAAACTGCTCTTGTTTTTTCAAAAATTTTTGGAGTAAAATCATAACCAAGTAAAAACTTATGTGTGGTAAATTCTCCATCAATTTTTAATCTTGTAGTATTGATTACATCACTAAATTCACTTGAGTAATTATAAGCACCATAAAGTCTATGATTTTCACTAAAACGATAACCAACTCTTAAACCAAAAACAGGAACATCACCTTCTAAATCACCGTTATATTTAATATTTTTTGTTTTACTATGATCAAGATCAGATTTTACCTTAGTATGAAACCATCCCGCATCAATACCTAAAAGTAAACCTGAATTTTCATCTGCTAAAGCTAAATTTGAAACCAAAGCAACACTTGCAACTAAACTAAATAATTTTAATTTCATATTTTCCTCCTTTAAAATAAGACTTAATATATCCTTTTATTTTTAATAAAAATTTAATTTTGTGGCACTACTAAGTCAGATCTGCATTCAATCACAGTATGCACATTACCACGAGGGTTAAAATCACCTACTACTTTTATCCATTTTGGATCAAGTTTTTCTTTTAAAGTATTGTAAATTTCATTAATACTTGCTTCATGTGAAACATTTCTATACATAAAAGTATTGATATAAAGTTTGATTGCTTTAAGTTCTACTACTAATTTATTTGGAATGTATTCTAAGTAAATCGTAGCAAAATCAGGATACCCGCTACGTGGACAACAACACATAAATTCAGGCAAAGTAATTTTAATCACATAATCATTTTTAGCATCATTTGGCCAAACTTCCATATTTTCAACATCAAATTCTTTGATTTCTTTTTCACCATATCTCATACAATTTCTCCTATTTAAAATTAAAATTATACAAAAATTTCAAAAGCTTTTTGAATTTCAATTTCATAGTCTTTTTTGATTTCTAAAAAAGGTAAATTAAAATTTTCACATTGTGATTTTAAATACTGATGATTTGATATTAAAATATTTATATTTTCTTTTTCACTGGTTAAACGAGTTTCTATAATATTTTCTTTTGATATATTAATTTATAATTTTGTAGGATATATTCTTTTGAAAAAATAATATAAAATATCTTTATTAAAGAATTATTTTTAAATTTTTGAACTCTTTTAGGAGTAAGATAAATTCCCTCAATGATTAAATTTTGTTTATTTTCTATACAAGTTTGAATTATACCATCTACAATAGGAAATAAAAACTCAGCTATTTTTTCATCCTCATCTACTTTAAAAGGAAAATCTTTCATTCCTTTAATCAAACCCATTTTTAGATGATCTAAACTCAAATAAGGATAAGAAAATTTTTCAAGAAGTTTTTGAGCAAGCAAGGTCTTACCTGTATGACTTTCTCCGCTAATTAAAAAAATCATTCTTGAAAATTAAAAATTAGCTTTCTTAAATTTTCTTTTTCATTTTCTTGTAAAAAAGAAGCATTTACAGCATTAATACAAAGTTTTTTAACCTCATCTTTACTAAGCTTAAAAGTTTCATCTAAGGCTATAAAATTTTCTAAGATATATCCACCAAAATACGCAGGATCATCTGAATTTACACAAACACAAAGATTTTGTTTTAAAAGTTTTAAAATATTATGTTCTTGCATATTTTGAAAAACTTTTAATTTTATATTTGATAAAGGACACATTGTTAGTGGAATTTGACTTTTTGCTAATTGTTTTACAAGCTCTAAATCTTCTTCACATCTTACACCATGATCTATTCTACTTACACCAAGCTCTAAAGCTTGTTTGATATACTCACTACTTCCTTCTTCACCCGCATGCATAACTAACAAAAAACCTTCTTCTTTAGCTTTTTGAAATAAATTTTTAAATTTAAAAGGAGGATTATTGATTTCGGAACTATCAAGTCCTATGGCTTTGATTTTATCTTTATATAAACAAAGCTCATCTAAAGTTTTTAAACCCTCATCCTCACTTAAATGCCTTAAAATACAAGCGATTAAAAAACTTGAAATTCCAAATTCTTCTTTTGCTTTTTGTAAAGCTTGCCAAATACCTTCTATAACATCTTTTAAAGGTATATTTCTAGCAGTATGAGTTTGAGGATCGAAAAAAATTTCGGTATGAACTACATTTTGCTCTTTACATTTTTTCATATAAGCAAAGGTTAAATCATAAAAATCTTGCTTGGTTTGTAAGACATTTGCACCTTGATAATATATATCTAAAAAATCTTGCAAATTTGAAAAATCATAAGCTTTTTTTATCTCATCTTCACTTTTATATTTTAAAACAATGTTATTTCTTTTAGCTAATTCAAACATCATTTTAGGCTCTAATGAGCCTTCAATGTGTAAGTGTAATTCTACTTTTGGAATATTTTGTAAAAAAGTTTTCATTTTAAAAATCAAACATCCAAATGTTTAACATCTTTAGCATGAGCTTGTATGTACTCACGGCGTGGTTCTACATCATCACCCATGAAAAGGTTGAAAGTATCATTTGCTCTTTGAGCATCTTCTATGGTGATCTTTAACAAACGACGATTACTTGGATCCATAGTTGTTTCCCAAAGTTGTTCAGGATTCATCTCACCAAGACCTTTATAGCGTTGTATATAAGCACCTTTTTTAGCATTTTTTTCAACTTCATCTAAAATTTCTAAAATATCTTTATCAAATTTTAAATCTCTATCTTTGATTTTTTGATAAATATAATTTGCCTCTTCATATAAAGGATTAGCAAATAAATCATCATTAATGATAAGCTCTTCTAAACCATTTTCAGTTTGCACATAAACACGAATTTCATTTTCATTAATGTATGAATTTAAGATATTGTGACTTTGTTTTTCTAAAAATTCTTTTATAACTTTAAATAATTCTTCATTAGAAGCTTTTATCAAATCAGGATTTTCTATCAAATACCTAATCACTGAAATTACATTAAATCTTTTTTCTAATTCTTTTAAAACACTTCTATAAGCTGCAACGATTTTTAGAAAATCTTTTAAATCATTTAATCCTATACCCTCATAAGTAGAACTCTCTATACCTGTTTCGATCAAATAATCATTTAAAGCTTTTTCATCTTTTAGATAAATTTCTTTTTTCTGTCCTTTTTTATAGCGATATAAAGGTGGTTGAGCTAAATAAATATGTCCATTTGTTACAAGATCATTCATAAAGCGGAAGAAAAATGTCAAAAGCAAAGTTTGTATATGAGAACCATCCACATCAGCATCGGTCATGATGATGATTTTATGATATCTTAGTTTTTCTATATCAAACTCATCACCGATCCCACAACCAAAAGCTGTGATCATATTTTGAATTTGTTCGCTTTTTAAAATTTTATCTAGTCTTGCTTTTTCAACATTGAGTATTTTACCTCTTAAAGGTAAAATCGCTTGGAAAGTTCTTTCTCTACCTTGTTTTGCAGAACCTCCCGCACTATCACCCTCAACTAAGTAAATTTCACTTTCACTTGGATCTTTACTTTGACAATCAGCTAATTTTCCTGGTAAAGTTCCTACACTTGAACTTTCTTTTTTTCTTGTTAGCTCTCTAGCTTTTTTAGCTGCTTCTCTACCACGAGCTGCCATTAAGGCTTTATTCATGATAGCTTTTGCTTCGATAGGATTTTCTTCAAAATATTTTGTCAAATACTCAAAAGAAGCCTTAGAAACTATAGGTCTAACATAACTTGAACCTAATTTTCCTTTAGTTTGTCCTTCAAATTGTGGCTCAGGCACTTTTACACTTACAACTGCTATTAAACCTTCTCTTACATCATCACCTGTGATTTTAGAGTCTTTCTCTCTAGCACTAGCATTTGCTTCAATGTAATTACTTATAACACGAGTTAAGCCCATTCTAAAACCTGCTTCGTGCGTTCCACCATCTGGAGTTTTGATATTATTTACAAAAGAAAGTAAATTTTCACTGTAACTATCATTATAAAGCAATGCTACTTCAACATTTACATCTTCTTCATCTACATTGAAAAATATGGCTTTAGTTAAAGCTTGTTTTTTATTTAAATCTGTAACAAACTGGCTTATACCACCTTCAAAATGAAAACTTTCTGCTTTTCCTACGCGGTTATCTTTAAAATTTATAGTAATTTTTGGATTTAAATATGCAAGTTCACGAAATCTTTTAGCTAAAATTTCATAATCAAAATCAGTCACTTCAAAAATTTGATCATCTGGCCAAAATTCTATGATTGTTCCTGTTTTTTTACTTTTACCTATGGTTTCAAAATTGCTTGTGACTTTACCTTCTGAAAATTCTTGGCGATAGATTTCTCCATCTCTATGTACTGTAGCAACTAATTTTTTTGATAAAGCATTTACAACGCTCACACCAACCCCGTGTAAACCACCTGAAACTTTATAAGTATCTTTATCAAATTTTCCACCTGCATGAAGTACGGTTAAAACTACAGTTAAAGTAGGTATATTTTCAGTAGGATGAATTCCCACAGGAATTCCTCTACCATTATCACTTACTATACAAGAGCCTTCTGTAGTAATTTCTACATTAATCGTATCACAAAAACCTGCCATAGCTTCATCAATAGAATTATCCACTACTTCATAAATCATATGATGAAGACCGCCTATATTGGTATCACCTATATACATACCAGGGCGTTTTCTAACAGCTTCTAAGCCTTTTAAAACTTTAATATTTCCTGCGCCATAGTTTTGATTTTCTTGCATTTATTTTCCTTATAAAATAACTGGCATAATTACAGTTTGTAATTCTTCACTTGAAACTAAAAATGCCATATGAGGTTCATTTATGCTAAGTTTAAATGTTTCACTTTCAATAGAATTTAAAAAGTCAGTGAAGAATTTATTTTTTATACAAAGATTAAATTCTTCATCTATATTAAGTTCCATTTCAAGTTCAGTTTTTGCTTCCATATTATCTAAACTAATACCTTCAAATACAAGTTTATCTTTATGGAAATTTAATTTCATTTTTTCAGTAATTACATTGATTTTTTTTAATGCATCCATAAATTCTTCAGTTTTAAAAATAAATTCTTTTGTGATATTTTTTGGAATTACTCTTTCATAATCAGGGAATTTATCATTGATAAGTTTTGTAAAAAACTCAAAATTATCATTTTTTGCAATCAATATATTTTCATCATAATAAATTTCAATTTTTTCAAAAAAGATTTTTTGTATTTCTAAAATAGCTTTTTTAGGAATACAAAGATTAAATTCTTTTTCATTTGTTTTATTAAGTGTGAAAACTGCTAAGCGTTTTGTATCTGTTCCTACGAAGCTAATGTGAGTAGTTTTTATATCAAGTAAAGCACCATTTAAAGAATACTTTGGATTATTTGTATCAACCGCAGGTAGGATTTTTTTCAAAGATCTACTTAAATCACTTGAATCAATATCAAATTTATCTTTTCCTTCTGTGCTTGGGAAATTTGGAAAATCTTCATAATTAAACATAGGAAGTTTATATTTAGTTCCTTTTTGTCTAATAAAAAGGAAATTTTCTATGGTTTCTAAGACTACATCTTCATTATTTAAACTTTTTATAATATCTAAAATACTTTTAGCATTAGCAGTTGCAAAACCTGCACTTTCAACTTTGATTTTTTTGATTTTATAATTAATACCTATTTCATAATCACTTGCTCTTATGATTAATTTATCTTCAACCACTTCAAAAAGTAAGTGAGAAGCGATATTGCTTGAGTCTTTTTTATCTACATAAGAATTAGTTAAAACTATGGCAGATTCTAAAGTGTTTTTGTTAATGCTAATTTTCATTTTTACTTCCTTTATTTTTTAAATTTATTTTATCATAATAATAGGCAATGTGAAAATGTGAAATGCTTTTTAAAAGTCTTTTTTTATAGAAATTTTACTCGTAGAATAAAATTTTTTGTTTTTCACTTTTATTCACAGGGTGCTTTTTATTTTTGTCAAAATTTTATTTCTTAATTCTTCTACTATGGCTTTTAAGTTTTCATTTTCACTCATTAGTTCTTGAATTTTTTTAATATTATGTGAAATGGCGGTGTGATCTTTCATATTAAAAAATCTAGCAAGTTGAGGCATAGACATAGTCGTTAGCTCTCTTGCTAAAAATATCACAACCCTTCTTGCCATAACGATATTTTGTGTTTTTTTATTTGATTTTATATCATTAGGTTTAAGATTATAGCTTTTTGAAACATCAGCAAGTATATCTTCAACACTAATATTTTCTTTTGTTTCTTTAATGTGATCTTTCATAAAGCTTTTAACAATTTCTAAAGTGATTTCTTGGTTAAAAAGTCTTGCTTGAGCATTTAAATTTGTAATCATGCCTTCTATTTCTCGGATGTTATCTCCCATTGAAGTAGCGATGTAGCTTATGACTTCGGGTTTAAGATAAATAGCATTAAATTCGCATTTTTTCTTGATAATTGCGATTTTTGTATCAAGCTGAGGTGGAGTGATATCTGCGATGATCCCATTTGCAAAACGACTTTTTAAGCGTTCTGTTATGCCCTTTAGCATATTTGGAGGATTATCACTTGTCATGATGATTTGTCCAAATTTTTCTTTGATTTCATTAAAAGTAAAGAAAAATTCTTCTTGAATTTTGTCTGTTTTACCTAAAAACTGCACATCATCGATGAGTAAAACATCGCAATTTTTGTATTTTTCATGGAATTTACTCATGGTTTTGTTATTTAAATGCATGGTAAAATCATTGATAAAATTATCACTTGTAGCATAAATAACCTTATATCCATTATCCAAACACACATTTCCGACAGCTTGAAGCAAGTGAGTTTTTCCAAGTCCTGTAGGGCCATAGATAAAGATAGGGTTGTATAACTTTCCAAGTTTGCTTTTATCGGTTATGGCTTTGCAGGTTGCATAGGCAAATTGATTAGAATCTCCTACAACAAAACTTTCAAAAGTAAAAGAAGGGTTTAAAATAGTACTTTGAAATTTAATCTGTGAAATATCTGTAGAAAAATGTTTTTTCTCTACCTTTTGATCATTTGTGATGATTTTAACTTGAGGATTAATTCCTGTTTTTACTTCATAAAAATAAGCTAATTTTTGTGCGTATTTTGTTTGTATAAATTTAGCCAAAAAATGATTTGGTGCAATAAATACTAAGATATTATTTTTACTTAATTTTTCACTAAATTGTAAGTGAGAAATGTAAGTATTGTATTCGTTATTGCTAATTTCAGTTTTAAACTCAAGTAAAAAATCTTTTATATTCATTATTTTTCTTATAAATTATGATGTAAAACTTAAAATTCTAGCTTATTTTTTATAAAAAATGGTTAAAATTATTCACATAAAAATTTAAATTTCACATCTATGTGAATAAAAAGGTGAAAAGTTTGAAAGTTTTAGGGATAGATCCTGGTTCTAGGTATTGTGGATACGCTATTGTAGAAAGAATTAATAATAAAAATCAACTCATAGAAGCAGGGCTTATTAAAATCAAGCCTAATGATTTACAGTATCAAATCACAGAATTATGTGAAGGACTTGATTTAATCTTTAAAAATCATCAATTTGATGAGGTAGCTATAGAAGATATATTTTTTGCTTATAATCCAAAAACGGTTTTAAAACTAGCACAATTTCGTGGAGCTTTGAGTTTAAAAATCTTACAAACCCATGGAGAATTTGCAGAATACACACCTTTGCAAGTAAAAAAAACCGTAACAGGTAAAGCAAAAGCTACTAAAGAACAAGTAGCTTTTATGGTGAAAAGATTGCTTGGAATTTCAAAAGATATTAAGCCACTCGATATCACAGATGCTATCGCAGTGGCTTTGACGCATTTAGCAAATTTGAGAGTGAAAAAGTAATTTTATTTTCCATTTCCTATAAAATAAATTTCAACATCATGTAAAAGTTTTTCACATACTGCTGAATCAGTGCTTTTTTCTACTACTAGGTTGATGTGATTTTTGGTATCTCTAAAGCTACCTGCAGATTTTGAATTTTTTAATTCTAATTTTTGATTATCTTTTAAATATTTGATAGTGATTACAAACTTATGTGCAGCACTTGCTTCGCCTAGGTTAGTTTCTATTAAAACATTCATATTTGATGCTTTTGCTAGGGTTGCTTGGGTTTTATTAATCACTTCTTTCATTCTTCTATTGAGTTCTAAAATTCTTGAGATGAATTTATTATCTATACTTTCAAATGCTATTTTTAGTTTATTCATAATTTCTTGATTAGTTGGTTTATCAGGTGCTACATAAACCATATAAAGGCCGTTTTTAATATCTACTTTAGTGCTTTTTGTATCACGTCCACTACCAAAAATTTTAATATAAATGGCATTATCAAGATATACTCTATCTATCATAGGCCCATAAATTTCATATTCTCTTTTTCTTACGATTACTTCTCTTGCGGCTACTTGAATTTTTACTGAACAATCATGAATTATAGGTTCCATTTCTTTTTTTATCTCAAGTAGTTCTCTAAGCATTTTCCATCCTTGTGTATTTTTAAATAAATTATAACAAAAAAAAATTGAATTTTTTTGTTAATTTTAGTTTGTGATATTTTTATATATTTTTGATTTTAAATTAAAAGTTTAAGGAAAAAAATGAAAATAAAAACTATAGTTTCAAGTTTAGTTTTGGCAAGTGCTTTATTTGCTGCAAATTCTCATCATGCTCATCATGAAGCTTCTGGAAGTATTTCATCACAAATCATGATGAGTATGCATGAACCTATGATGAAAAATCCTTTAGTACAAAGCAATGACATAGAAAGAGATTTTTTAGCTAATATGATTCCACATCATCAAGGTGCTATTGATTCATCTAAGCTTTTATTAGAACATACTAAAAGTGAAGAGATGAAAAAAATCGCTCAAAATATCATCAAAGCTCAAGAAAAAGAAATTCAAGAATTTCAAGAAATTCTAGATAAAAATCTTTATACAAAAACTCAAATTGATGAAGAAACTTATAAAAAATTTGTCCAAGAAGAAAAAGAGTTAATGCAAAAAATGATGATTTTAATGAGTTCGGTTAAAGAAAGCAAAAACATCAATAAAGATTTTTTAGAAGCGATGATAGCACACCATCAAGGCGCTGTAGATGCTTCAAAACAAATTTTATTTTACTCTAAAGACAAAACTATCACTGATATAGCGAAAAAAATCATTTTAGATCAAGAAAAAGAAATCCAAGAATTTACGAATTTGTTAAAATATATGTAGTGAATTGATCAAAAGAAATAAAAAATGGTGGCTCCGATTGGACTTGAACCAACGACCACCACCATGTCAAGGTGGTGCTCTACCAACTGAGCTACGGAACCAAAAAATGAAAATTATATAAAAATATTTTTACATTGTGCTTAAAATCACTTTTTAACTTTTTTCATATCATTTAGCCATAAGTCTAGCTGTGCTTCAAAACCTATGCCTTTGCTATGATAAAATTTCAAATCTTTTTCTAGGTATCTTTGCTTAACCCATCCTCCAAAATCATGCGGATAAAGGTAGTTTTTTCTTTGAGTGTTGTTATTATCAAGATAAGGAAGTATTTTTAATGCAGGGTTGTTTTGCACATAATTTAGCGCTTCATTTATAGCAAGATAGCTTGAGTTTGACTTGGGCGAACTTGCTAAAAATACCACACACTGAGCTAAGATGATCCTAGCTTCAGGATAACCTATGTTTTTTACTGCTATGAGTGTGCTTGTGGCTAGATTAAGTGCTTGTGGGTTTGCATTTGAGATATCTTCACTTGCAAATATCACTAATCTTCTAGCGATGAAATCCGCACTTTCGCCCCCATCAATCAATCTCGCAAGATAATACAAACTCGCATCCACATCACTTCCTCTTAAGCTCTTTATCATAGAACTAGCTAGTCTATAGTGTGTGTCTTTACTTGAAGTGCCATCGCTTAAAACATTTGCTCTTAATTTTTTCAAAGTTTCAAGCGTGATATGAGTGCTATCTAAAGCCAAAGCAAATTCACATAAATTTAAAAAGCTTCTTGCATCATTTGCACTAGAAGTGATTAAAAAGTCTTTGGCATCATCATCGATTTTGCATTGGAGTTTTTCTTGCACCTTTGTGGCAAGTTTTTCTAAGTCTTTATACTCTAAACCTTTAAATTCAAAAAGCATACTTCTGCTTCTTATGCCTGAAGTTAAAGTAAAGTAAGGGTTTTCAGTGCTTGCACCTATGAAAAGGCATTTTTGATTTTCCAAAGGGATTAAAAGCATTTCTTGTTGGGTTTTTGAAAGCCTATGCACCTCATCGATAAATATCAAAGGTTTGTATAAAGAATTTTCATAATTACTTAGTATTTTTCTAAGCTCTTCAAGCTTAAAATTTCCTCCATCAAACTCATAAAAGTCTAGTTTATACTCATACGCTATAGTCCTTGCAAAAGAGGTTTTTCCACAACCTGCTGGACCAAAAAATACACTATGAGGGAGTTTTGAAACTTGTATGAATTTTTTAAAAATTTCTACTAAATTTTCTTGTCCTAAAACCTCATCTAAAGTTTTAGGACGAAAAGTTAAGCTTAAATTTGTCATTGTGGATTTATGGTAAGTCTTTCGCCATTAATGATAGTTGTAACATCACTTTTGTTAGAATCATCATAGATAAAATCAAGTACATAAGAGCCATTATTATCTACAAAATAAGTATCAAAATTTGCAAAATCAGGCCAAATTTGACTAGGAAGAATTTCTGTGTTTGCGTGAAATTGTGATTTTATATTATTTTCAGTGAAAATAGTTTGCCCATTTGCATCAAATTTTTTACCTTCTTTTTCAAAGCTTAGATTATTTAAGATGATTTGTGGGTTTGCTTTTAAAAACTGACTTGCTAAAAGCATCATAGAAAAAATATCAGTATTTGAGTTTTGCACTAAGCTATCATAAGCTTTTTTAGAAAGATTATTAAAATTCATATCTAAGTTAATGTTATTTAGCATAAAGTTTTCATTTACAAGGTTAAATTTAGCTAAATCTAGTTTTAAAACACTATCATAATCATTTTGAGCATTTTGAGCTGTTTTTGCAAAAATTTTTAATTTATCAAAGTCAAAAGCAATAGAACTTATAAAATTAGCACTATCAATGCTTATATTTTGCTCACTATTTCTACTAGGGCTAAAAATATCATTAAAACTTAATTTTTGTATAGGAAATTCAGAAATTTTGATATTTTTTGCTTCTAATTTTTCTTCATGAGATAGTTGTTCTAATAAAACATAACCTAGATTAAGTTCCATATTTTTTACAAATTCCTCAGAACCTGTAATTTTAAAAGATGTATTATTTAAAACTAAATTTGTATCATTGCGCGTAAAATTAATATCATTTATTTTTGCATTGATGTTAATGTCTCCACCTTTTGCACTAACTAAGATTTTAAAGATTTCTTCATTTGGGAAAATGCCTTTTAAGTCTTCATTTTCATTTAAAATAGAAACGATGGCATTGTTACTTGCAAAAAAATTATTAGAAAAATCCACATTCACTTTAAAACTATAAGGTAAGTCATTTAGTGTAGCTATAAAACTTCCTTTGGAATTTAAAAGTCCTTTGGTGTAGTTAGCATCTTCAACACTGTAATATGCTGTATCTTGGCTCATTTGAGCAAATATTTTTCCATTGATTGAGTTAATGTAAGAAGCTGAGGCAAAAAACCCTATAGCTAGTAAAACTACTACTACAACCCCTGCGATGATTTTTTTCATTCATTTTCCTTAAGTGAAATTTTAAAAATTATATATTTTTATTACTAACTAATGTTTATAAAATTCTCACATTTATACATTACTTAACTTTTTTTCTTATAATTGCACTATTTAAAATCAAAGGTAAAAAAATGAAACTTTTTGGAACAGATGGAGTACGCGGTAAAGCAGGGGAGTTTTTGGACTCGTTTTTAGCTATGCGTTTGGCTATGGCTGCTGGAATTTATTTTAAAGATAAAGCCCTTACAAATAATATCTTGGTAGGAAAAGACACAAGAAGAAGCGGTTATATGATAGAAAATGCTATCGTTTCAGGACTTACTTCTATAGGTTATAATGTTATAGAAATAGGTCCTATGCCAACACCTGCTATTGCGTTTTTAACTGAAGATATGCGTTGTGATGCAGGTATTATGATATCAGCTTCGCATAATCCTTACTATGATAATGGCATTAAATTTTTTGATGCACATGGAAATAAACTTGATGAGCAAGCAGAAGCAAAAATAGAAGAAATTTATTTTAATGATAAACTCATAGAAGAAGCAAGAACAACAAAATCACAAATTGGTCAAGCAAAAAGAATTGATGATGTGATAGGAAGATATATTGTTTCTATAAAAAATTCTTTTCCTAAAGAGCTGACTTTAAAGTCTTTACGCGTTGTTTTAGATGTGGCTCATGGAGCTTCTTATAAGGTAGCACCTACGGTTTTTAAAGAACTTGGTGCAGATGTGATTGTGATCAATGATAAGCCAAATGGTTTAAATATCAATGAAAATTGTGGAGCATTGCATCCTTTAAATTTAGCTTTGGAAGTAAAGAAATTTAGAGCAGATGTGGGCTTTGCTTTTGATGGGGATGCAGATCGTTTGGTTGTTGTGGATGAAAAAGGCGAAGTAGCTCATGGAGATAGTCTTTTAGGTGTTTTAGCTTTATTTTTGAAAAAACAAGGCAAGCTAAAATCAAGCGTGGTTAGCACTATAATGAGTAATGGTGCTTTAAAAGAGTTTTTAACTAAACATAAAATCACACATGAAACTTGCAATGTAGGTGATAAATACGTGCTTGAAAAACTCAAAGAATGTGGTGGAAATTTTGGCGGAGAGCAGAGTGGGCATATTATCTTTAGTGACTATGCAAAAACCGGAGATGGTTTGGTAGCTGCTTTACAATTTAGTGCTTTAATGCTTAGTGAAGCAAAAAGCGCAAGTGAAATTTTAAATCAAGTTAAGCCTTATCCACAACTTTTACATAATCTTAAAATTTCAGAGAAAAAAGACTTAAGCAAGCTTGCAGGCTTAGAAGAGTTGAAAAAAGACTTAGAGAAAAAAGGAATTGCTAGTTTGTTTAGGTATTCAGGCACAGAAAATTTAATACGCTTATTACTTGAAGCAAAAGACATTAAGCTTTTAGAAAAAGAAATGAAAGCTGTTGAAAGCTTTTTTATGAAAGCATTGAATGCTTAAAATCTTGCCTTTAAAATTTTGGCTTGTTTTTGCTTTGATTTTTATATTAGATCAAGCAAGCAAGTGTTTGTTTTTACAAGGGCTTGAGTATAAGGGTGAATTTTTTGATTTAGTTTTAACCTATAATACCGGTGTGGCCTTTTCAATGTTTGCATTTTTAGGAGAGTATTTAAAATACATACAGCTTGTTTTTATTTTGGCTTTGTTTGGGTATTTGCTTTATCAAAAAGACTTTTTTAAAACGCATTTGATTGCTTTTGCTATTATGTTATCTGCTGGGTGTTCTAATTTACTTGATCGCTTTGTGCATATAGGTGTAGTGGATTTTGTATTTTGGCATAAGTGGTTTGAATTTGCTGTGTTTAATTTAGCTGATGTGATGATTAACATTAGCGTAGCTTTGATTTTAATAAAAGAAATTTTTAATAAAAAAGGAGAAAAATGTTAGATTTTTTGAATGAATGGTATTTATGGATTAAAATGGTGCATTATTTGGCTTTTGTTTCATGGATGGCTGGAATGTTTTATTTGCCAAGACTTTTTGTTTATCACACAGAGCATAAAGACAATAAAGGCTTTGTGGAAGTGGTGAAAATTCAAGAAAGAAAATTGTATTTTTATATCCAAACTCCTGCTATGATAGCTACTGCAATCACTGGAAGTTTGATGATGATGGCTAATAAAGATGTGTTAATGGTAGGTGGATATATGCATGCTAAATTAACCTGTGCTTTACTTTTAATCATTTATCATTTGCAAAATTATTATTATTTAAAACAACTTCAAAATGATACTTGCCAAAAAAGTGGAAAATTCTTTAGAGCTTATAATGAAATTCCAACGATATTATTTATAATCATCGCTATTATGATGGTGGTAAGACCGTTTTAATAAAAAGCCTTTTTTTAAGGCTTTTTATCCTTTAAACTCCATACTTTTAAAATCAAGTGGATCAACATTTTCTTGCATGATATTAATGCGTTCTTTATCTTGTAAGCGTTTATCATCTCTAAATACAGCACGCACTAAATCCATGCCTGTGTAAAAGTCTTTCATCAATACCATAAACAAATAACGTCCAAATTCACTTGTATATAAAGTATTGTTTTCTTTTTTTATAGCTTTGCTTAGTTTAAGGCCTAAAAGCTCGATGAAAAGATCTTTTTCTAAATTACATTCTAAAGTTTTGTTAAATTTATCAATTTCGATTTTACCAGTAAACATTTCGGTTAAAAAGACATATTTGATGATTTCTTTTTTACCAAAATTAGCTTTAGCAATATTTGCATTTTGTTTTTCTTTGATGAGTTTAGAATAATCATTTAAATTAAAAGCATTGATTAAAAGTTCTCCATCTAAAAAGCTAAAAGCTCCACTTCCAACACCTAAATACTCATGATGGCTACTTACATACTCATCATTAAAGCTACTTTTTTCTAAAGAAAATGACCATGCATTATTTCTTTCATAATCTTTGAAAAAATCTACAATGATTTTATAAAACTCAAATTCATTATCTTTAAAACTTACTCCTAAAGTTTTTGCGATATTATCTTTGGTTAAATTGGATTTCATCAAAGGATAAGTTGTGATTTGTTGAGGTTTTAAACTCTTGGCTATTTCTAAATCATTGAGTAATTGCTCTTTGGTTTGAGAAGGAAAATTAAAAATCAAATCAAGACTCATAATAGGAAGCACGCCTATGGCTTTAGAGAGTTTTTCTTGAAGTTCTTTACTTGAACCAAATTTATGATATCTTGCTACTTTTTTTAAAGTATCATCATCAAAACTTTGTATACCGCAACTTAAACGATCTATAAGCCCTTTAAACATTTCTAATTTTTTCGGGTCAATATGGTTTGGATCGGTTTCACAAGAAATTTCTTTGATGTTAAATAATTTTTTGCAAAGTTCTAAAGTTTTAGCAAGCTCTTCTTCGTTGATTAAAGTAGTACCACCACCCACATACATAGAAGTAAAATCAAATCCTTTATCTTTGACTTGTTTGATTTCTTCTCTTAAACTTTCAAAATATCTTTTTGCTAAATCTTCATTGTAATAATACTTATGAAAACTACAATATGGGCAAAAAGTATGACAAAATGGTATGTGAGCATAAAGCATATAAGATTTTTTTGGATTAAATTTTTTTTCTTGTCCTTCTTTTAAAAGTTTCACATCAAAACCATTTTCTAAAGATTTTTGCATAGCTTTGTGTGAGTAAGAAAGAGCTAGGTTTTGTAAAAAATTCATATTTTTCCTAAATTTTCATTTTGTAGTTATTTAAAAAGACTATAATTGTATCATATTTTTACAAAGGCTTTATAATGAAAAAGATTTTTATAGCATTTTTTGTATTTTTACTAGGACTTATAAGTGTGTCAAATTCTGCGCCTTTAGATGAAATTTTCCAAGATGTTAATGTTTCAGGCAGTATGCGTTATCGTTTTGAGCATAATAGCCCAAAAGATAGAGGAAATAATAATTTTAATCAAAGAATTCAAATTCAAATGCATTAACAACTAAGCCTTAAAGACTTAGTTGTTATAAAAGTTTTCCTTTAAGTTTTCTTCCATAGCTTTGATGTTTTCTTTTGATTCTTCTTTAGCGTTAAATCCTCCACCAAAAGCTTTCATAACATCTACGATAGAATTTGCAAGCTCATAAGATGAGTTAGTATAAGAAAGTTTAGCATTTAGGTAATTTCTTTGATCTTGTAAAAAATCAGCCAAGTTAATCACACCATTTTCATATCTTAAGGTAGAAATTTCATAAATTTTACTTTGAGCTAGAAATAAATTTTTATAATTTTGCTCATTTTCATAATAGCTTTGGCGGTTAAATAAAGCAAGTCTTATTTCCCCAAAGGCTGTTTTTAAGGTGTTTTCATATTGTAAAAATGCTTCATCTTTGGTAAGTTTTGCAATATTAACATTATTCATAATCTCACCCCAATGAAAAATCGGCATTGCAAAATTTCCAGCTACATTCCAAGTATTGCTTCCATGTTTGACTAAAAGATCTAAATCATTACTTTGAAAGCCCAAAAGTCCTGTTAAAGAAAGGTTTGGTAAAAATGCAGTTCTAGCTACTCCAACAAGATAGTTTTTTTCTTCTAAAGTTTTTAAACTTGCTTGCACATCAGGTCTTTGAAGTAAAATTTTACTGCCAATGCCCTCAGGTATGCTAAGCTCGTATTGTCCTATTTTTTTATACTCTATGCTATTATAAAGTATATCATCAATATCATTTGAAGTTAAGATTTTTAAAGCTTTAGTATTAGCTTCTTTTTGAATTTTAGCATTTGTGAGTAAAACTCTTGAATTTTCAAGCTCAGCTTTAAATTTGTTAAGCTCATACTCACTAATCACTCCAAGTTTAAAATGCTCTAATTTTAACTCATAAGTTTTTTGATAACTTTGGGTTGTTTCTTCTAAAATTTTTACTTGCTCGCTTAAGCTTGCTAGATTAAAATAAGTTTTTACTACATTAGAAATTAAGCTTAATCTCGCACTTTCATAGTCAAACTCACTAGCTTGTAATTTTGCTTTTGAAGCACCATAAGTATCTCTGTATTTGCCCCATAAATCTACTTCATAGCTTAAATTTAAACCCATGTTAAAATCATTACCATAGACAAATTCATTACTTTTGTTGCTTGGAGCATTAATGCTAGTTTTTCCTCTTGCTCCACTAGCACTTCCATCAAGCTTAGGAAGCAAATCACTTCTTGCTATACCTAAAGTTTCATAAGCTTTTTGTAAATTCATATATGCAATTTGCAAGTCGTTATTGTTTTTTAAAGCTTGATCGACTAAGGTGTTTAAATAATTATCATTAAAAGCTTTCCACCATTGTTTATTAATGCTAATGTTTTGATCTAAACTTTTAGTGTAATTTACATCTTTGATTTCTAAATTTGGTTTTAAACTACAAGCTGTTATTAAAAAACAACTTGCAAAAATTATTAATTTACGCATTGATTTTACCTCTTTTTTTATCAAGCCATTTATTAAAACTTTCTAGTAAATAGAAAAATAAAGGTACAAAGAAAATGGCTATAGTAGAAGCTGCTATCATACCCCCTATGACACCCGTACCTATTGCATGACGACTTGCGCTTCCTGCTCCATAAGCAAAGTATAAAGGTAAAATACCACAAATAAATGCTAATGAAGTCATTACAATAGGTCTAAATCTTAATTTTGCCGCACTAATAGAAGCTTCAAAAATACTCTTTCCTTTTTTAAGATGCTCTTCCATAGCAAACTCAACAATCAAAATGGCGTTTTTAGCTGAAAGACCTATTAAAAGTAAAAGTCCTGTTTGAAAATATATATCATTTTCTAAGCCTCTAAGCCATACAAGAAGTAAAGAACCAAATACCGCAAAAGGTACAGCAGTGATTACTGCTAAAGGCATGAGCCATCTTTCATACTGTGCTGCTAAGATTAAAAATACAAATAAAAGTCCTAGCACAAAAGCTACTTGACCTGCGCCACTACTTGTAACTTCTTGATAAGCTGAACCTGCCCAGGCAATAGAATAATCCTCTCCCAAAGTTTCTTTAGCAACTTGAGCAATAGCATCAATTGCTTGTCCTGAAGTATAACCAGGAGCAGGATCGCCTTGCACTAGTGCTGATGGGAACATATTAAAGCGTTTTACATCATCAGGTCCAACCCCTCTATGAAGTGTTAAAACGCTATCTAGGGCTACCATAGAACCATCTTTTGCTCTAACAAAGATATTTTTTAAGGCATTTTGAGTATTTCTAAAATCTCCAATGGCACTAATATTTACACGATAATTTTTTCCAAGCATAGAAAAATCATTTACATAATAAGTCCCTATAGTGGCATTTAGCGTGTTAAATATATCTGCTAAATTTAAACCATAAAGTTTTACTTTATCACGATCAATTTCTAATTTTAATTGTGGGAAATTAGTATCAAGCGTTGTTCTTACGTTGTTAAGTTCAGGACGTTTGTTTGCTGCTTCAACTAATTTATTTACATCCGCTTGAATTTCATCATAGTTTTTACCACCACGATTTTGTGCATACATTTCAAAACCACCAGTTAAACTTAAACCTTGGATTGGCGGTGGATTAACAAAAAAAGTTTGGAAATTTGGATTTAAAAAGTATTGTTTGTTATAAGATCCAACTAAGTCAAAACTACTGGTATCTCTATCATTCCAATCTTTTAAATTCACAAACATTGCACCGGCATTTTCTTTTAAAGAGCCTGTGAAAAGATCATAACCTATAAGACCTACAACATCTGTCACATTTTCATTTTTAAGAATTTCTTCTGCCATAGCATCCATTGATTGAGTAGTTCTATTAAGAGAAGATGCTGCAGGTAAATTTACAACCGATAAAAAGCTTCCTTGATCTTCAGGTGGAACAAGTGAGTTTGGTACTAATTTAAATAATCCATATAAACCACCTATTAAAAGAAAAAATATCATAACAAAACGTACAGTTCTTTTAAGTATATAAGCTACACCAGCTCCAAAAACTTCAGTAGACCAATCAAAAATATCATTAAATTTTTTCACAAAATAAAATGGCTCACCCTCGTTTCTTTTCAAAAAAATCGCACATAAAGATGGGGTTAGTGTTAAGGCTACAAAACCTGAGATTGCAACTGAAATTGCAAGGGTTATAGCAAATTGTTTTTGAATTTCTCCCACAAAGCCAGATATAAATGAAACAGGTATAAATACTGCACAAAGCACAAGAACGATAGATACAACAGGTGCGGCAACTTCATCCATGGCTTTAATAGCTGCTTCTTTTATGCTTATATTTGGATCTTCATGCATGATTCTATCGATATTTTCAACCACGATAATTGCATCATCAACAACAATACCAATGGCCAAAACTAAAGCAAAAAGCGTAAGTAGGTTAATGCTAAAGCCTAAGACATATAATCCTGCAAAAGTTCCTAAAATAGAAACAGGTACAGCAATCATAGGTATAATGGTTGAGCGGAAATTTTTTAAGAATAAATACATTACAATCACAACTAAAATAAGTGCTTCAAAAAAAGTTTTTACCACTTCTTTAATAGAAGCTTTAATAAACAAAGTTGTATCATAAGGCACTTTATAGGCTAAGCCCTCAGGAAAACTTTTAGAAAGTTCTTCAAATTTTTTCTGTACTAATTCAGCTGTGCTTACTGCATTTGCTCCAGTTTGTAAGAAAATCAAAATAGGAGTAGCATCATTTCCATTTAATCTACCATTAAAAAGATATTCTCTTGAACCTAAAGAAACTTCAGCCACATCTTTAAGTCTTAAAAAAGAACCATCACTATTTGCTCTTATGATAATATCTTCAAATTCTTTGGTATTTTTTAACCTTCCTTGCATGGTTACTGAATACACATAAGGAGATTTTTCTACTACAGGCTCTTGACCTATCTTACCAGTAGCATATTGAGCATTTTGCTCACTAACTGCAGCAATAACATCCGTTGTAGTAACTTGGTATTTGTTTAATAAATCAGGATTAAGCCAAATTCTCATAGAATAATTTCTTGAGCCAATAGCCACAGCCTTACCCACACCAGGAACCCTAGCAAGATCATCTAAGATATTTAATGCAGCATAATTATATACTTCAAGTGAATCCATAGAACCATCAGGGGAATATAAAGTAGCAACCTCTAAAATGCTTGAACCAGTTTTTCTTACGCTAACACCGGTTTTTTTAACATCTTCAGGTAGCTTTGCCATAGCAGCTGAAATTCTATTATTAACATCAACTGTTGCTTGGTCAGGATCTGTACCTATGTTAAAATACACACTTAAACTCATATCACCTGAAGAGCTTGAAGTTGAATCCATATAAATCATATTTTCAACCCCATTGATTGCATCTTCAAGAGGAATAGCCACTGTTTGAGCCACTGTTTGAGCATCGGCTCCTGAGTAAGTAGCTTCTACTTCTACAACGGGTGGAGTTAGAGAAGGGTATTGTTCTACAGGTAAAGAATAAAGCCCTATAATCCCTGCTAAAGAAATGATAATAGCTACAACAGAAGCAAATACAGGTCTTTCTATAAAAAATTTAGAAAACATTATTTATTCTCCATTACGCTAACACTTGCACCAGGACGGATTTTTTTGAAGTTATTTAAAATCACTTTATCGCCATTTTTTAAGCCCTTGTCAATGATTGCTTTATCAGAAGTTTGATAAATAACATTAACAATAGTTTTAACTACTTTTCCATCTACTAAGGTATAAACATAAGTAGCACTATCATCTTGTAAAAGTGCAACTTGAGGAATTTCAAAACCATCTTTTTGAACAAAGCCTTCAACATGAACATTTGCAAAAGAACCAGGCATTAAACTTGAGTTGTTATTGTCAAAAATAGCCTTTGCTTTTACCCCACCACTATGGGTGTCTATAACACTATCTATAAAATATAATTTTCCATTAAAAAGCTCTCCGCCAACATTAGCTTGCACTTGGATATTTTCTAATTGCCAGTTGCCACTTTGAATATTTTTATTCATATTGATTTTATCTACATCAGAAATATAAAAGTCTGCAAAGATAGGGTTAATGTTTGTAATACGCACAAGCTCAGTTGATGAAGCATTTACATAATCGCCCACATCCATTAGCGCATCTCCCAAAACCCCATCAAATGGAGCGCTTACTACGGTGTATTTTAAATCTAATCTTGCATTAGTAAGCTTTGCTCTAGCGCTTTCTAAATTAGCTTTAGTAGAATTAAATTTAGCCAAACTTGCATCAAATTCTTTTTGTGAAATAGCATTTTTTTCTATTAAAATTTGATCTCTTTTGAAATTTTTTTCAGCATCATCAAAACTAGCTCTTGCGACTAAAGCTTCTCCATAAGCCATATTTACACTTGCTTGGTATTTATCAGGCTCTATAAGAAAAAGTTTATCTCCTTTTTTAACAGCTTGGCCACTTTTGAAATATTTTGCTTTGATTTCACCGCTTACTTTAGGCTTGATCACCACATCTAATTCAGTGCTTAATCTTGCAGGATAAGTAAATTCTAAAGGCAAATTAGCACTTTGCATAGTCATAATGCTAACAGGTTGGGGAGGAAGTTGTTTAACTTGTGCATTCTTATCATCTGAGCATGCTACAAATATAAGCGAAGCACAAGCTAGAGTTAAAAGTTTTGCTTTCATTTGTTTTCCTTAAAATATTTTTAATTAAAAGTGTAATTAATATTACAAAAATTATTTAAGTTGGAAATACTATCTTATTTTAGTTAATCAAAGTTAATAAGTCCTTGTATAAATAACTTTACTATTTTTTGAGCGTAATCTTCTTGTGTTTTCTTGTCCATTAAAACTTGATTTTTAAAGATACTTTGTATAAAAAATATACCTCTTAGCATTGCACAAAAGGTTGTGCTTAAGAATTTACAATTTTTTGAAATATTGGGATTTTGGTCTTGTTTAAATCTTTTTTGAAGTATATATTCCACTTCTCTTTCATTTTCTTCTTCAAACCATCCACTAATATTTGTTTTATCGTTATATACTTGAGAAAAAATTAATCTTGACACCGCTAATGTTTTTTTATTATTAAAAATTTCAAGATAAATTAAAGCAAATTCAAAAAGAAAAGTTTCTAAATTTGAATCTTGTATATTTTCCATACGTTTTAGAGTAAAAACAAAATGTTCTTCTGTAAAATCATCTAAAATCGATCTGAATAAACCTTCTTTGCTTTTAAAATGCTCATACACACAAGAAAAAGATCCACCAGCTTGCTTGATAATATCTTTAAGATTAGTTGCTTCATAGCCGTTTTTTAAAAATGACTCTGTAGCAATTTGTTTGATTTTTTCAAGCCTTGCTTGAGATTTTGAAGAAATTTTTTTCTTCATACTATTTTTTACTTTCTAAAATGGTATTTTTTGGATATACAAAATTACTTTCTCTTGTGATTATGATGTTTTTATCATCAAGCGCATAAGCTTTGATAGTTAAAGGTATTACGGTATCTTTTCTATCATTATCAGCTAGTTTTTTAGTAGCTTTTAAAACAACTATTTGTTTATCTTTTTCACCAGCTTTTAATTTAAAAGGTTTTTTTGGTCTAATGATTTCTAAACCATCTTCAATGCCTTGTAATTTCACATCAAAATAATACTCATGAGTTTTATTGTCTGTGTTTTGAAATAAAAATACATAAGCATTGCTAATGATTAATTCTCCATCATGGGCTTTTCTAATTTGGTAAAGCTCACTAGAACGATTAATATTTAAAAGCATATTTTCCTTTTTACTTCCCATTAAAACTAAGGCTGCAAAAACACCACATAAAACCACTAAATATCCGATAGTTCTAAATCTAAAATATTTTACTTTTTCTCTTGTTTCAATGGCTTTTGCACTAGTCCAGTTAATCAAACTAGGGCGATCAAATTTGGCTTGAATTTTTGAACAAGCATCAGCACATTCAAGACAGTTAATACACTCAAGTTGCATTCCTTGGCGTATATCTATATGTGTAGGACAAATTTTTACACAGGCTTCACAACCTATACATTCACCTTGTGGTGGTTTTTGATAAAGTTTGGTATGTCCATCATAAATCACACCCCCTCTTTTATCATCATAGATAACTTGAACGGTGTTATTATCAAACATTACAGATTGAATTCTTGCATAAGGACATACATAAACACAAAATTTTTCACCCAAATACACTATATCAAAAGTAAAGGCCAAAGAGGCACAAAATAAAATCCCTAAAAGCAATAAATGATCAGCAGGGTTTTGAATATATACAAAAAAATCTTCAGGTGGCACAAAATACCATAAAAAAGCACTCATCATTAATAGAGAAAAAAGATAAAAAATCACAATACTTAAAACTTTTTGAACAAAAAATCCCTCAGCTTGTTTTTGTTTGTTTGCTGTGCTTTTGTGAATTTTAAAGATTTTTGTTTGTAATAAATCTCTATAAATAACTCTAGCAATAGTTTGAGGACAACTCCATGCACACCAAATTCTTCCTGCTAAGGTGGTAACAAAAAGTATAGTTAAAAACATACCCATGATAACAAAAGGCATTAAATAAAGCTCTTGGGTATCAAAAGCAATAAAAAACAAATTAAGTTTTTTATGGTCAAAACTTAATAAAAAGAAATGATTTCCATTGATTTTTACAAAAGGTAATGCTATGAAAATAATCATAGAAACAATATAAGCTATATACCTTTTTTTAGTATAGTTGGTGATACAAGCACTCATTTTTATTTTCCTTAAAAAAGTTTTTTTAATTGTAGTACTAGAAAAATTAAACCAAACTTTGTCTTAATTAAGAATTTATGTTTAATTTTTATTTATGTAATTATTACAAAAATAAATTTTATTTTCAAGTGAAATTGTGATATAATCCTTTTTTTAATTTTATTTAAGAAAGGTGGTGAGGGTCGTGCCAGGAATCAAGGTACATCCTAATGAGTCTTTTGATGAAGCGTATAGAAAATTCAAAAAACAAGTAGATAGAAATCTAGTTGTTACTGAAGTTCGCGCAAGAAGATTTTTTGAGCCTATGACTGAAATTCGCAAAAAACAAAAAATTTCAGCTCGCAAAAAAATGCTTAAAAGACTTTATATGCTTAGACGCTACGAGTCAAGACTCTAATACCAAAAAGCCGAATTTTCGGCTTTTCTTCGATTATTTTTATGTTTCTTTGGATTTTAATCATTCATTTTTTTGGACTTATTTTACCAGGACCTGATTTTTTCTTAGTAAGTTCTTATGCCTTAAGAGAGGGTATTAAAAGTGCTTTAAAAGCTAGCTTGGGTGTGAGTTTGGCCATGAGTGTGTGGATTATACTTTCTATACTTGGTTTGAGTGTGATTTTTCATCAATTTCCATTTTTGCAAATTGCTTTATCAAGTTTTGGAGCTTGCTATCTTTTGTATTTAGCCTATGGGATTTATAAAAATGCAAAAATAGGTAATATAAAAGTCCAAAAGACTCATATATCTGCATTTTTAAGTGGGATGATTACAAATTTATCTAATCCAAAAGTTATTTTTTATTTTGCTAGCGTTTTTGCAAGTTTTGATTTTGCCCAAATGCGGTGGATGTTGATAGTTTTAATTTTTGTTTTGATTTTAGAAACCATAATTTACTTTTCTTTGATTTCTTTATTATTTTCAAAACCTTTCATGGTAAGAATTTATCAAAAGAATTTAAAACTTATTGATTATTTAAGTGCTTTTATATTTTTTGCTTTTGCTGTATTTATTTTAAGTAGTAATTTAATGATTATGATAAATTAAAGCAATTAATTTTTATTAATACTTTTTTTGTTAAAATCTTATTAAGTTAAACTTATAAATTTAGGAAAGATTATGAAACATATAAAAACTATACTTAAGCTTAGTATGATAAGCGGTATTGCTGCTATAAGTGGCGGTGCTTTAAGTGCGTGTAGCAACAATACAAATGATTCTAATAATGCATTAAGCCAAGCAGCAAATACTCAAGGTGCTTTTGTTATCATTGAAGAAACCGCTCCAAATCAATACAAAATCAAAGATCAATTTCCAAGTGATGAAACTAGGGTGGTTTTAAAACAACTTGATGGAACTGAAAGAGTTTTAAGTAAAGAAGAAATGGATAAATTAATCCAAGAAGAGGCTGCTAAAATAGACAATGGTACCTCAAATTTAACAAATCCAAATAACGCTCAAATGAGTAGCGGAGGACTTTCTTTAGGCGAAACATTGCTTGCAAGTGCAGCTGGTGCTATACTTGGTAGTTGGATAGGTTCAAAGCTTTTTAATAATCAAAATTTTGCAAATCAACAAAGAGGAGCATTTTCAAATCAAAGTGCTTATCAAAGAAGTGTAAATAGCTTTAATAAAGCAAGTACAAGTGCTACTTCAAGCTCAAGTGCGAAAAAATCAGGCTTTTTTGGTGGTGGCTCTAAGGCTACCTCAAGTTCTTCTAACTCTTTTGGATCTTAAGGGTAAAAAATGAATTTTTTAAAAGTAAATCCTTTAGAAAAATCTTACTTAGAACAAATAGGTTTTTCATGGCATACAGATAATGATGGAAGTGATTATTTAGATTCTAACTTAGTTTGCGTGAGGGAAAATGAAGCAAATGCATATTATGAAGCAGTGAACGAGCTTTATGATATGTTTGTAGCTGCTGCGCAAGAAGTGATTGATAATGATCGTTTTGATGAGCTTGGAATTCCTTTTAATTTGGTTGATGCGATTAAGATGAGTTGGGAAAATGATGTGCATTGGCATTTATATGGTAGGTTTGACTTAGCAGGTGGGCTTGATGGTAAGCCTATAAAACTAATAGAATTTAATGCTGATACTCCAACATCTTTATTTGAAAGTGCTATTTTACAATGGGCTATTTTAAAGCAAAACAACCTAGATGAAAGCTCGCAATTTAATAATATATATGAAGCCTTAAAAGATAATTTTAAAAGACTTATCACTTTAGAAGAAGATGTAAGTGAGTTTGAAAAATATTATGAAGGTTGGAAGATATTATTTTCTTCAATTGCAGGAAGTGATGAGGATATGATTACAACCAAACTTTTAGCACATATTGCTAGTGAAGCAGGTTTTGAGAGTGAATTTTCTTACATAGATGAGGTTGAATTTTCGCCTGAAGGTATTTTTAAAAATGATGTAAATTTTGAGTATTTTTTCAAACTCATTCCTTGGGAGAGTATAGCCATAGAAGAGGGTGAGCTTGCTATGCTTTTAACGCAAATCATGCAAAATCAAAAAGCAATCATTTTAAATCCTGCTTATACTTTACTTTTTCAAAGTAAAGGTATAATGAAAATTTTATGGGAGCTTTATCCAAATCATCCTTTATTGCTTGAAACAAGTGATCAACCTTTAGTGGGTAAAAAATGTGTTAAAAAACCTGTTTTTGGTAGAGAAGGAGCCAATGTTTCTATTATAGAAGCTAATGGAGATGTAAGTTTTGAAACAAAGGGAGATTATCAAAATAATCGCTTTGTATATCAAGAATTTGCTGAGTTTAACAAAAATGAAAATGATTATTATCAAGCAGGAGTTTTCTTTGCTTATGAGGGTTGTGGGTTAGGTTTTAGAAAAGGTGGATTAGTACTTGATAATTATTCTAAATTTGTAGGACATATAGTAAAAGATTAATGAAAATAGTGTGTTTAGATGCTGCTACCTTAGGTGGAGCGGATTTAACGGCTTTTGAAAGTTTTGGCGAGTTTGTAAGTTATGATTTAACTTCTAAAGATGAGGTTATTGCAAGAATAGCTAATGCACAAGTTGTGATGATAAATAAAATCATCATTGACAAAAAAGTGATAGACAACACTAATCTAAAACTTATTTTACAACTTGGTACAGGGGTAAATAATATAGATGTAGCTTATGCAAATTCTAAAGGTATAGTGGTAAAAAATGTAGCTAGTTATTCTACAAAAAGTGTTTTAAGCCATACCTTTGCCTTGCTTTTTGCTTTTTTAAATCAAATTCCATATTATGATAAATGGAGCAAAGAGGGTAAATGGTGTGAGAGTGAAATGTTTTGTGATTTTAGCAAGACTTTGCATACTTTAACTGGTAAAAAACATGGCATTATAGGACTTGGAGCTATAGGTAAAGAAGTGGCTAAGGTTTCTCAAATGTTTGGTTCTAAAATTTGTTATTATTCTACCTCAGGGACTAATAATAATGATGAATATGAAAAAGTAAGCCTTGAAGAGCTTTTAAAAACTTGTGATGTAATTAGCATCCACGCACCTTTAAATGATAAGACAAAAAATTTATTAAGTAAAAAAGAACTAATGCTTTTAAAAGATGATGCTATTTTGATTAATGTAGGACGCGGTGGAATCATCAACGAAGCAGATTTAGCTCAAGTTATGAATGAGAAAAACATCAAAGCAGGGCTTGATGTGCTTGAAATAGAACCTATGATTAAAAATCATCCTTTACTTGGTATAAAAAATAAAGAAAATTTAATCATCACTCCACATGTTGCATGGGCAAGTGAAGAATCTATACAAAATTTAGTCCAAATTGTATTTAATAATCTTAAGGAGTTTATAGAAAATGGCAAGTGAACATAGTTTTGATATTAGTGGGGAAATTGATAAGCAAGAGTTAAAAAATGCTTTAGAGCAAGCTAAAAAAGAGCTTGATAGCAGATATGATTTAAAAGGTATTAAAAGTGAAATAGAGTTAAATGAAAAAGAAAGTGTTTATAAATTTATTTGCTCTAGCGAAGCAAAGCTTGAAGTGCTAAAAGATATTGTTATTTCAAAGCTTATTAAAAGAGGGATAAACCCTAATGGTATTAAAGAGTTAAGCAGGGAAAGTGGAGTAAATTTTAGACTAAATTTAAAAGTTAATGACGCTATTGATACTGATAGTGCTAAGAAGATTAATAAAGCTATAAAAGATAGCAAGCTAAAGGTAACTTCAAGCATTAGAGGTAATGAAATTCGCGTAGTTGGTAAGCAAATTGATGATTTACAAAGCGTGATGAAAATAGTAAAAGAACTCAATTTAGAACTTAATCTTAGTTTTAAAAACCTTAAATGAAAACTTTACTTCAAATAGTTTTTTTGTGTTTTGTGTGTGTTTTTTTAAGCTCTTGTGCTTTAAAAAGCAAAACACAAGCACAAAGTACTTATGTTATTTTAAAAACCCCAGAGTTTAAATTTGCTGATTATGGTTTTTTATATGAGGGAAAAAATTTTACAAGTTTAGAGCTTTATAGTGCTTCTAAAGCCTTACTTGAATTAAAAATTAGCGATAAAATTTGTGTTAATGGCATATGCTATGCAAAAACTTTTTTTAATAAAAGATTTTTTAATAATGAATATTATGATGATTTTTTGCAAGATCTAATCTATAAAAAACCTATTTTTTATGGAAAAAATAAACAAACTACTTCTTGTGGTTTTACTCAAAAGATTGTAAGTAAAAATTATGATATTTTTTATGAGGTTTGTGATAAAAATATGAGTTTTAATGATAAAAAATCCAAAATCAAATTTAGCATAAAGTCAATATAAAGGAAAATATGAAAGATTTAAAACTTTTTCTTAATGATACTTTTAAAAGCAATATTTATAAAAACTTACAATGCAGTGAAGATGAAATTTTAATTTTAAAGCATTTATGCAAAAATTATTTGCAGGCAAATGCAAGTATTAATGCTTATAATCTTCTTAGCGAAGTTTTTAAAAATGATGAGTATGAGTATTTAGATCATTTAAAAGATCTTAAAAATCTTATAGAAAAAGGTTTTATTGTTCAAATTTTTTCTGATTTTAAAGCAAGTAAAAACTCAAGCTTGCTTTTAAATTTGCTACAATGTGAGTTAAGTTTAAGTGAAGTTTTCTTGCAAGTCTTAGAAAATAAAACCATACAAGATTATATGCAAGATCAAATTTATGAAGATCATATTGCATATTTAAAAGATGAATTTTTTAAAATCGAGCTTTATCAAAGATTGCGTTTTTTTGCTAAAAGCTCTCAAAGCAAGAATATTAAAAAAGATATAGCTATATTTGAAGCATACATTAAAGAGCGTTTAAAGAAAAGTAAAATTTCTAATGTTTTAGCAGAGATTTTTAAAGAATATGCTTTAAATGATAAAGAATGCTTGATATTTATTAGTTTGTTAAAAGAAGAGTATTTGCTAAATACTGAAAATTCTTATAGTAGAGATTTTAATTTTTTGCTTCATTTAATTAGCGAGGATGAGGCTCAAAAACAAGAAAACAAAGCTTTATTGGAAGAAGATTCTAAGCTACTTAGTTCAAATCTTTTAGAATATGATGAATTTGTTAATTCTTTGGGTGATATAACTAAGATTTTTTATTTAAGTGATGATATTTTACAAAGAATTATTAATTTTAAAGAACCAAAGAAGAATAAAAAAATTAAACTTCAAAATTTGGTTAAAGAGCAAGATATTTTTGAGCTAATCGAGCCAAATACCAATATAGATGATGTTATTATGCCCCAAAGCACTAAAGATTTATTAGAAAGCATATTAAAACAACAAGATAAAAAGGTTTTAGAAAGATTAAATAAATGGGGTATAAAAACTAATAAAAATATAGAAGCTAAGATAATTTTCTATGGCCCTGCTGGTACGGGTAAGACTATGAGTGCGCTAAGTATGGCAAAAGCTATGAAAAAATCCATTTTGAGTTTTGATTGCTCGAAAATTTTAAGTAAATATGTGGGCGAGAGTGAACAAAATGTAAGAAAGATTTTTGATACTTATAAAGAGCTTTGTCAAACAAGTAAGCAAAGCCCTATTTTACTTTTAAATGAGGCGGATCAGTTTTTAAGTACTAGAGTAGAAAGCAGTGGCGGTGCTGATAAAATGCATAATCAAATGCAAAATATTTTTTTGGAACAAATCGAGCGCTTTAGTGGAGTTATCATAGCAACAACTAACTTTTTAGAAAGTTTAGATGTGGCTTTTTCAAGAAGATTTGAGTATAAAATAGAATTTAAAAAGCCAAATTATGAACAACGCTTAATGATATGGCAAAAAGCTTTACCTAAAAATGCTAAATTTGAAGGTAGTTTTGATTTAAAAAAATTAGCCTCATATGAATTAAGTGGAGCTCAAATTGTAATGGTGGTTAAAAATACGGCTTTAAAAGCGGCTATTTCTAAAGATGGTGTTTTTAAAATGAGTGATTTTTTACACACCATAGAAAAAGAAATAGAATCTTCATTTGACAAAAATAAGATAGTTGGCTTTAAAAATTAAAATTCACACAAATTTCACAAGCAAATAATATCATTCTTTCAACTTTTATTTAAAGGAGAAAAAATGAAAATGAAATTAATGTTGGCTAGTTTGGTTTGTGCAAGTTCTATGTTTGCAGATATGATTGTTAGTCCAAGTGCTTTACCTCAAAAGGCTCAAGAGTTTTTAAACACTCATTTTAAAGGTGTAAATGTAGGTTATGTAAAACAAGACGTGGATTCTTACGAAGTAAATTTGGTTGATGGAACAGAAATTGACTTTATCATTAATGGAGACTGGAAAGAAGTTGATGGTAAATACAAAGGCATTCCAACAGGATTTATCCCAAAAGAAGTAATAACTAAAGTACAAGCAGCGCAACCAAATGCAGCTATTGTAGAAGTAGATAAAAGAATAAATGGCTATAAATTTAGAACAAATAATATGATGGAAATTTATACAGATTTTAAAGGCAATATTTTAGGTCAAAAATTTGATGATTAATTCACTTAAATCCTTCATTGACTAAACCCATT